>CAZWYK010000027.1:0-11004 GCA_964638205.1 uncultured Candidatus Cloacimonadota bacterium
TCTTTCGGTAAAAAATAGAGAACGATGGAAACTAACATCAACATTGTGAGAATTGGCGGCAAAATTTTACTGAGTTTTTTGCCAGAAATTTTTAGTGCTTTCATTGTTTTTTGCCTATTTTTTACGAAAGAAATTAAAAGTAAAAACAGGATGATTAAATACCAAACCATATTTTGCTAATCTCCTTTTCACCCACAATTCGATAGTGCGGATTGTATTGTTTTTTGTAGATTTCAGAATGGTGAACCGAGGTAAATTCACGAACTGCAGTTTTAATAATTTGCAAATCTGCCTTCACATTTTTCAATGGTAAATTCATTGTGAAAATTGTTTTTTGAATTTTTTGCCATTCGTCTTTCCACTCATTTTTTGCCTTTGAATTGATTGGGAAATTGCTATTCAAAAATGCTTTTAGAAATCTGTCAAAAACGACATATTTTTCTGCGATTAATTGTAGAGAAATACGATAAATCGATGTTTTATATCCAATGTTTTGCCAAAACGGAAAACTTGAAAAAGTGAATTGTTCAAGCTCTTTTCGTAATTTTTTTTTGGCAATAACTTTATCTGTAACAAAATGTTCTGCTCCGAAATTTGCTTGAAAAAACAACTTATAGTAATCTACCAATTGTGCTTTGGGATGCTGCGAATACTCTTGTAAAATTAGTCGGTTAATTTTTTGCACAATAAAAAATTCCTCGTTCTTGTTTTTGAGCGGAAACCTTATTTCCAGAGATTAAATTTTCGAGATTTTTATCAATTTCTATAGTGCTAATTCCACACATTTTTGCGAGTTCTATGTTAGTGCAAGGTCGTCTTTTGATGGTTTGCAGAATCTGTAATTTCACATTATTTTGCGAATTACTTAATTTTGCTATTTTTTTATTTTTGGCAATTATCTTCACATTTAAAGGCTTGAAAAAATCAGCAATATCTTTTAGCTTTTCGAAAGGAAGAGGTTTTATCCAACTTAGTGTTCCTGGTCGATCTAGAGAATTTAATTGGATTTCATCAGGTTTAATTTTTTGGATGGCATTTTTTAATAATTTTAGTTCATTTTTTGTATCATTTAACCCTTCGATGAGGAAAATCTCTAACCAAATTTTCCCTTTAAATATTTTCCTGAACTCAATTAAACCATCGATAATTTTTGTGTTTTTAAGTTGATTGTTAGGTCTATTTATTTTTTTAAAAACATCACTACTAACTGCATCAAGTGATGGTAAAAGTAAGTCGATGTTTTTTATTTCATTTCTGATATTTTTGTCCGAAAGGAGGGTTGAATTTGTAATAAGAACAAGCTTGTATTGTGGAAAATTAGTTTTCAAAAATGCAATAATTTTGCCAATACTATTGTTCAATAGTGGTTCGCCAGCACCTGAAAAAGTAATGAAATCTAACGGTGGATTTGTTTTCAAAAAGTCTATTAATTCAGCGATAATTTCTGAAAACAGAACATATTCTTCTCGTTGTAAAGTAAGTTTTGTAGTAGCTTTTGCTTCACAGTAAATGCAATTTAAACTACAAATTTTATGTGGCACCAAATCGACACCGAGCGAGATACCAAGTCTGCGAGAAAAAACTGGACCGAATAGATATTTTGCCATAATTTACAAACCTTTTATTTTTTTAATTTTTGACGATATTGACATAAGAGTTTTATGGTTGTTTAGTGTCAAGCTGATTTTTTCTAACTTTTTGTAAAATAAATAGTTGAGTAAAATATCGCTGGACAAAGAAAGGTGTGAAAATTTTTTCGCACTCAAAATAGTTGTTAGGGGAGATAGTAATGGAAAAAACAGAAGTAGTAGTAACAGAAGAACAAGTTGTAGAAGAAACAGAAAAAGTGGTTGTAGAAGAAAAAAAAGAAGCAATTGAAAACCTTGAATCGGTTGACAATTCAGAAAGCTTTGAAACAATGTTAGAGGCCTCACTCGATAGTTTTAAAAAATTTGAAGTGGGTGAAAAAATTGAAGGCGAAGTGATTAATATCACTGATTCCTACATTTTTATCTCATTGAGTGGAAAGCACGACGCTCTCGCTGATAAAAGCGAATACACGAATAAAAAGGGCGAATTAGAAGTTAGAATTGGCGATAAATTGACTGGCTATATTGTGAAATTTAACGAAACAGAAACAATTGTGGCTAAAAGTTTACAAATCTTAAATATGAATATTATTCAAGAAGCATACGATGATAAAATTCCTGTGAAAGGTAAGGTTAGAGGGATTACGAAAGGTGGATTCTTGATTGATATTTCTGGCATAAAAGCATTTTGCCCGATTTCTCAAATGGATGTTAAACCAGTTGTAGAGCCGAAACAATTTGTTGCGTCTACTTTCGATTTCCGAATAATTGAGTTCAAAGACGGTGGTAAAAATATCGTTGTTTCGCGTCGCGTAATTTTGCGTGAAGAGCAAAATAAAGTTCGCAAGGAACGGTTAAAGGAACTGAATATTGGCGATACCGTGAAAGGTAAAGTTATTCGGCTTACAAATTTTGGTGCATTCATTGATTTGGGTGGTATAGATGGGCTTATTCACATTTCGCAATTTTCATGGGAACACATCGAATCTCCTTCCGAAATTTTAAATTTGGGCGATGAAATTGAATCTAAAATCGTCAAACTGAAAGGCAATAAAGTTTCTCTCAGTATGAAAGCTTTACAAGCAAACCCACTCGATAAAGCATTAACTGAATTAGAAGTTGGACAAATCGTCAAATGTAAAGTTTTGCGAAATCTTCCATTTGGTTCTTTTGTAGAGATTAAAGTTGGCGTGGAAGGCTTGATTCCTATTTCTGAAATGGCTCACGGTCGCAGAATTAATAATCCATCAGAAGTTGTTGATGAAGGCGAAGTTGTGGAAGCACAAATATTGAAAATCAACGCAGAAAAAAGAAAAATTTCACTTTCTTTGAAACGCCTTCAGCCAAATCCATGGGACGTAATTTCTGAAACTATCAAAGAGGGCGAAATTGTAATTGGAACTATCGAAAATGTGGTCAAATTTGGTGCGTTCATTAAAATTATTGATGGCGTGACAGGCTTGCTTCCATCTGCAAAAATGAAGATTGCAAAAATGGATTTAACAGCGGCGAATGTTGATGAACAAATTGAAATAAGAGTATCAAGAATCGATACAGATGCACGTAGAATCTCATTGGAACCAACAGAAATGCCGGAAAAAACATTTGAAAAAAGGGCAGATAGGGGTGATTGGAAAAAGTTCAAAGACGAAAAAAGTAAAGAAGATGTTATCAAGGAAGATAACCCGTTTATGAATTTATAAAATCAACATAAATTAAAAAGCCCCGAACCCGGGGCTTTTTTTATTTTCCAACACAAAAATTATCGAAAATTTGATTGAGAATATCGTTATTAGAAATTTTACCAATAATTTCTTCTAGTGCAGTACTTGCTTCCTTTAAATCAAAAGCCGTGAACTCAAAACCAAGATTTTCACTGAGTGAATTAATTGCTTTTTCGAGTGATTTTATGGCACGATTTACTGCTGCAATTTGGCGTGTATTTGCCAAAATTCCGTCATCAATTTTATCATCTGAAATTACCAAATATTTTAATAAAACTGTTTTCAAATCGTCAAGGCCATTTTCTGCAATGGTAGAGCAAAAAACAGTATTTTCAAATTTCATAAGAGTCGATTTTGGTAAAACATCAACTTTATTTAACACTTTAATGATGCGGTTTTCATCAACCATTTGGCTTAATTTTTGATATTCTGAAAAGCTTTCAGCTCCGTCGAAGATAAAGATGATTTTATGTGAATTTTTGATGATGTCGAACGAACGATTGATGCCGATTTTTTCGATTTCATCTTTAGTTTTTCGTAAACCAGCGGTATCGAAAATGCGTACTAAATATCCATTTAACGAGATGGCTTCTTCTAAATAGTCGCGTGTTGTGCCTGGAATAGGTGTGACGATAGCGCGCTCACTTTCTAAAAAAGTGTTGAAAATGCTTGATTTTCCAACATTTGGTGCACCCACTAAACTTATCTTTAAGCCTTCGCGCAAAATTGTGCCAAGCTCTCCCGTGGCGGCAAGTTTTTGTAATTTAGAGAGTAATTGCTTCATGTTTTTCGCCAATTCATTCAAATCAATTTCAGGTAAATCTTGTTCCAAAAAATCAATTTCGAGTTCGAGTTGAGTGCGAAATTCCGTCAATTTTTGCAATAATTTATTGATTTTTCGATATAAACTTCCACCCATTTGTTCGAGTGCTGCTTTGTGTGAAAATTTTGTTTTTGCATTCAATAAGTCGTTGATTGCTTCTGCTTCTGTCAAGTCCATTTTATTATTTAAAAATGCACGTTGTGTGAATTCTCCTGCTTCTGCTAACCTGCTATTTTGGAGTAAAATTTCCAAAATTCTATTGGCGATAAAAACCCCACCATGACACGAAATTTCCACCACATTTTCACCAGTATAACTTTTTGGTGCTTTGAAAATAGTTATGATTACTTCGTCGACGAGCTCATTATTTTGAATGATTTTTCCGAAAATGGCGGAATGTGATTTTGCTTTTTGCAAAGATTTTGAGAAAATGTTATCTACTATTTTGATTGCATTTTCACCGGAAACACGAATAATCGCGATTCCGCCGGTACCAAAAGGGGTGGAAATTGCTGAAATAGTGTCTAACATTTTTCGATGATTTTTTTGATTTGTGTATAAATTTGTTGAGGTTGGAGTTGATTTATTTCGCGTAATTTTTCGGTATTTCCGTGCGTGATGAATTTGTCGGGTAGACCGAAAGAGTGTACAATTGCATCAGTTGATGCAAAAAAATCTTTAATTGTGCTACCGAATCCACCAGCTAAGCTATTATCCTCAATCGTGAAAAATATTTTGTGAGTTATCACTAAATTATTCAATGAATTTTTGTCGAGCGGTTTGAGAAAGCGCGGATTTATTAGCGTTGGACTTAATCCATCTTTTTCGAGTAATTTAGTGATTTTTTTTGCATCGTCGAATGATTTCCCAATTCCTAAAACAGCAATATCTTTACCGTTTTTCACAATTTCTGCTTTACCAAGTTCTATTTTTTCAATAGAGCGATTGCTTTTTATTGCCGTTCCGCGTGGGTAACGAATGGCGATTGGTCCATCGTTAAAATTTTCTGCAAATTTTAACATTTTGATAAATTCGGTTGCACAAGTGGGTGCCATAGTTACTAAATTTGGTACAAAATTCAAATAAGAAAAGTCGAATGCTCCGTGATGAGTTGCACCATCTTCACCGACTAATCCAGCTCGATCGAGGCACAATACAACGGGTAATTTTTGGAGCGCGATATCGTGAATAATTTGATCTATAGCGCGTTGCATAAAAGTGGAATAAATTGCTATGAATGGCTTCAAACCACGCGTTGCAAGTCCACCTGCAAAAGTGATGGCGTGTTGCTCGGCGATGCCGACATCAAAAAAGCGATTTGGAAATTTTTTGGCAAAATCGGAGAGTCCAGTTCCATCCGCCATGGCGGCAGTTATGGCGACGATATTTTTGTTTTTTGTCGCCATTTCAGAAAGGGTATCGCCGAAAATTTTTGAGTAAGATTTTCCATTTTTTACTGTTGTTTTACCGCTTTCAATCTCATACGGTGCGATGCCATGAAATTTAGTAGAATCGTTTTCAGCGTGATGGTAGCCTTTTCCTTTTTGGGTAATAACATGGATCAGAATAGGTCCAATCATATTTTCTTTTGCTTTACGAAAAATGGTGGACATTTTTTCAATATCATGACCGTCGATAGGTCCTACATACTTTAAACCAATCTCTTCAAAAATTGTTACCGGAGCGAAAGTATTTATTAAGTTTTCTTCAAATGTTTGCAATGCAATAACGAGTCTTCGACTAATTCTTTTGGGGAATTTTTGGAAGAAATTCCAAATACCATCTTTTAATTTATTATAAAATTTACTTACCAAAATTTTGGCGAGATAAGATTGTAGCCCACCTACAGTTTTGGAAATAGACATGTGGTTGTCATTCAAAATAACGAGCATATCTTTTTGTAAATGCCCCGCGTGATTGAGTGCTTCGAAAGCCATTCCGCCAGTAAGAGCACCATCACCAATTATAGCAACGGTCGAACCAGATTCTTGTCGAATGCGTTTGCCAACTGAAATCCCTAAAGCTGCAGAAATAGAAGTACTCGCGTGACCGACACTGAAAGCATCGTACTTACTCTCGGCGGTGTTATTGAAACCACTAATCCCATCAATTTGGCGTAGTGTGTCAAATTTTTCGTTGCGTTCGGTCAATATCTTGTAGGCATAAGATTGGTGTCCTACGTCCCAAATAATTCTGTCGTTCAGTGGATCAAAAATTTTCAGGAGTGCGATGGTAATATCAGTTGCACCTAAACTTGGTGCGATGTGTCCACCATTTTTCGATGAAACTTTGATAATGCGTTTGCGTACTTCAATCGCTAATTTTTCTAACTCGTCGAAAGTTAGTTTTTTTATCTCTTCTGGTTTTTTTATTTTATTCAACATTTAAATATCTCCAAAGTCTACAAAATTCTGTTTGAAATCCAATTCGTTACTTTTTGAATCCCTATTTTTTTAAGTGATGAAAAATGAGTGATTTGATTATTTTCTAACTCAAACGCTTTTTGCAAAGGACTCAAATATTTATTGACTTGTGATTTTTTTATTTTATCACATTTGGAAGCGACTACCAAAAATGGGATATTGTTGTTGTGCAACATTTGTAACATTACCACGTCTTTTGGGTCTGCTTTATGGCGGATGTCAACGATAAAAATAACACCACGAAGTTGAATTCTTTCTTCAAAAAAAGTACCCACCATTTTTCGCCAAGCGGCACGTTCTGTTTTGCTAACTTTTGCGTAGCCATAACCGGGCAAATCTACAAAATTTAAAAATCCGAACTCGTCTGCTTCATCAATCTTAAACCTAATTTTGAAAAAATTCACGAGTCGTGTTTTACCGGGCGTAGAGCTAACTTTAGCGATTGCTTTGCGATTGAGAAGCGTATTTATGAGCGAAGATTTTCCTACATTCGATTTTCCAACAAAGGCAATATCTGTAAATTCAGAAGATGGATAATCTTTTGGGTAAATTGCACTTTTGATGAAACTAGATTCGACAAATCGCATAAATTACCTTGAATAAATCATTGAAGTGCGATCAGATTCCCAAACTTCGACATCTGCCATTTTGCCATTTTCTAACTTTTTTTGCATCTCATCAAAAATGAATTTCGCAATATTTTCGGAAGTTGGATTCTCCATAATAAAAGGTGAAAATTCGTTCAAATATTTATGGTCAAGTAGAGTCATAATTTCTGAAAGTGCTTTTTTGACGATACCATAATCGATAGTCATCCCAATATTATCGGTAGTTTCACAGAAAATTCCAATCCGAACTTTCCAGTTATGGCCATGTAAATTTTGACAAGCTCCTTCATATTCAATCAAGCGGTGAGCCGCCGAAAATTCCGATGTTACATTTAATTTATACATTATTTCCTCCAGTCGCAGTTCATATTTTTAAACTCGATAAAATTGTAAAGAACTTTAAAATTGACAAAAATACAACCAATTTTATTTTCCATTCCAAATGGAAGAATAATTGGAGAGTTTTATGAAATGTAAAGGGAAAATAAAAATTAAAGCCGAAAATGGTAAAATTCGCGAAACAAACTGTAACGAACAATTGGAGTTACACGCAATTTTTTGCCCGAAATGCGGTGAGCCCACAAAAGCACTTTCGACCGATTTATCGGCGAAGCAAAACCTCAATGAGGTTTGGGAACAATTTAAAACGATAAAATCAAAATTTTATGCAACTGCACTGTTTGTTATCATTCCATTTTTTGCGATAATTGTTGGAATTTATTTTCGTAATAATTTGGCAGAAATGATAAAAATAGACCAATATTATTTTACTAATCTAATGCTTTTGCTTTTTATTCCACTTCTCTTAATTCCATTCGCATCAAAACCAAATTTTTCCAAAAATTTAACTTTTAAATTCCAATTTTATCCCAAAATGTTTTTAGTTGTGTTAATGAATATCCTATACTTTTTTATTTTGAAAATAATTTGTATTGGCTATCATTTGAACTTATTTGTTGACCCAATTTTGCATTTAGTCAGAGTGGTCTTGGTGCTGTATTGGATTACAATTATGATTTTCGTGCCAATTTTAGTGATTCGTAAAAAAATAAATCCAATTAAAGCCGCGGTAGCGTGTTACAAAGCTAGTGCCGAAACGCGTTGGCAACAATTTTTTCTTGTATTACAGGTTACTTTTGTTAACGTGATTGGTGTTTTATTTTTTGGGATTGGATTGATAATTTCATTGCCATTATCGTACATTTTAATCGAAAATTACTTTGCTAAATTAGAACAATATCAACTATTTGATTAGGTAATATTATGGAACATCTAAGAATCGGAATTGTTGGGAATATTGGGGTTGGAAAATCTACTTTGGTGGAAGCTGCCAGCCAAAAACCGTTTAATGAAATTTTGTTGTCAACAATCTCAGATAGGATGGGTGATGAACAAGTTTATGCTTTTCAAGAGAAATTTAATCCAAAAGTTTTAGATGCTTTTTACGCAGATCCCATTAAAAACGCGTTCATGGCACAAATTGAGTTTTTTAATGGCAGATTAGATAGGCAACGCCAGATTGAAGATAAAAAAGGGATAATTTTAGAAGATCGCACCTTGGCAGAAGACTATCATATTTTTGGGATGGCTCAGAAAATTATGGGAAATATGAGTGAAGAGGAATTTTTAGCGTATCAACGCAACTACAATTTGATGACGCAAGAAATTGCTTTTCCTGATTTAATTGTCTATTTGCGTGCTGATGTTTCAGTTCTAATTGACAGAATAAAAACTCGCGGTCGTGCAAGTGAAGCCGGTATTCCTGAAACTTATTTACGTCAACTGAACGAGCTTTACGAAGAATTTATCAGTCGCTATGTAACTTGTCCAATTTTAATAATCGATGCAAATTCAGATACACCAATTGAAGAATATTTAGAAAATACACTTACGAAAATTGCTGAAAAAATCACAACTTTGAATTTACGTGTAACTACGCCAGGTATCAGTAAATGGGTAACTTTACCGGAAACAGCTGCCACATTGCAGGCCATCGATGCCGAAACAAAATTAGAGAATTTTTTGGAATCAAGTCCAAAATTAATCGCAATAGCGGGCAATGTTGGTTTGGGAAAATCTACTTTGGCGGCAATTATGCAACGCAGCCTGAAAATAGAGGGAATCTATGAAAATCCAGAAGATAACCCGCTTTTGGAAAAATTTTTGAAAGATAAAAAAAAATATTGTTACGAACTACAATTACATTTTCTCGAAATGCGAAAACAACTACAAATAAATGGTCACAATAGTAAAATAAGTGCTGTGATGGACAGGTCATTACCAGAAGATTTACTCGTTTTTTGCCATCAGTTTCATCAAGAGGGCTTACTTACTTCCGATGAGCTTAACCTTCTAACTGCAAAATGTAAGTCAGTTTGTAGGAAAATACCATCGCCAGATTTACTCATCGTGCTAAAGGGCCGTACCGATTTGGCATGGAATAGAATTCAACAACGCGGTCGCGAAATGGAACTTAAAGGTGGTTGGACTTATTCAGAAATAGATGCCCTGAATGAATGGTATCAAACATACTCAAATGATGTGCGAAAATTCGGTTATCACAAAGGCGATGTGCTCGAAATAAACGTGGAGAAAATCGATTTTACCAATCGTATTCACATTGGTTATCTTTTTGAGATAATTCACAAAACACTGTCTCTTCAAAAAGAATTTCATTTTTACGAAAAGGAGCAATAAATGCGTTTGAAAATTTTTATTTTAAGCTTTTTCTTTTTGAAATCACTCCTGTTTGGAGAACTTAATTTTGTTCAAAAAGCAATGGTGATGTCCACTCTATGGCAAACAACATCAGCGGAATATTATGCACTTTCACAACAGGCATATTCGTTGGCGAGATTACGCTTAGATGAAGAACTAAAACAATATCAAACGCAAAGAAGAGCAGTTGTAGTAGATGTTGACGAGACGGTTTTAGATAACACGCCTTTCGAGATAAAAATTATTTTGGAAGACGCAAAATATCCCGATGATTTTGACGAATGGGTAAATAGTGCACAGTGTGAAAAAATTCCCGGCGCACTCAATTTTTTGAATTATGCCTCGCAAAATGGTTGTGAAATTTTTTATGTTTCGAACAGAAGATTACGTCATCTAGATGGTACTTTGAAAAATTTACTAAAATGGAATTTTCCAAATGCCGATGCCGAGCATATTCTGTTGAAGGACAGTAATTCTAACAAAGAAATTCGATTCAATAAAATTGCCCAAGACTATCACATTGTGATGTTGATTGGTGATAATTTAGCAGATTTTTCCAATGTATTTAGGAAAAAAAATATAGCCGAAAGATTTGCATTTGCAGATTCACTGAAAGATGAATTTGGAAAGCGTTTTATTGTGCTTCCAAATCCAATTTATGGTGAATGGGAAAAGACAGTTTACGGTGGCAGTCGCAGTATTCCGCTTGGAGAAAAAGAAGAAAAAATGATGAAAATCTTAAAAGGAGAAATGTAATGTTTAGTAAAAAAAGTTTTTGGATAATTTTTGTGATTTTAGTGATTTTGGGTGCAATCTTTGTGGTGAAAAATTTTCCACAAATGATGTCCTTTGTGAATATAGAAATCACGATGGACAGAAAACAAGCATTTTTACAATCGAAAAATTTGGCAGAAAAATTTGATTTGGGACTTTCAGAATATGAACAAGCTGCCATTTTTGATACAGATAGTTACACTCAAATTTATGTAGAATTAGAGGGTGGTGGTAAAGACGTTTTTAACGAAATTATTACTGAAAATTACTACAAACCTTACAGATGGAAGGTACGACATTTTGCCGAAAATAAAGTAAAAGAGGTGTTTTTTTGGTTTACGCCAG
>CAZWYK010000028.1:0-10920 GCA_964638205.1 uncultured Candidatus Cloacimonadota bacterium
GCTGCGTGAACCTCGACAGGAATTCGCAACATCAGATTGCCTGAATATGGTTTATCAGGTTCCTGATCCAGTTTTTTGCAGGCATCCAGATAATTGTCGACTGCTTCAGTGAATGCATTTTCCAGTTCAGTAACTGACTCACCATGAAAACTGATCACATCGATAATTCCAACTATATGACCAACAAAAATATGATCGTCAGAATCATATTCAACTCTTGCTGAATAGCCTTTGTAGTTCATGGTTTGACTCCTAGTTTTACATTGTAGATTTATCATGATAGCATTATTTGATATCACCTGCAATCGTTTTGTGATAGCACTACATGCTTTTCTTAGTTCCACTTACTTTAAATTCGGAGGAGAATATAACACCGAGTAAATAATTAATGACACTATCGTAGAGCAATAATTCGACGGAACCAAGTAATAAACGATTGTGTGCGTAGCGGTTGGTTTGTTGGCTGGGGCGATCCCTGGAGCAGCAAATAATCAAACATAACTACATTTCAATAAACTAATCATATGCTCTGAATAAATCTGAGGAATCTACCCAATTCAGTCTGGATAAAAACATCATCTGAAGACCATCTTCCCCTACTAGCATTTAGCAAGTCAGCAGTCGCAGTAGCAAGTTCCATTTTCAGTGGATTAATGTCTAATCCATGAACGTCAAGTAAGAATTTTCCCACTGGTAGTTTATTTGAATCGATAGCCTTGCAAAAACTCTCTGCACAAACACTTTCAAGTTCACCCAAAGATTGCAAAGCGTGCAAAAGTATTAATGGCGGAATTGCCGTTTCGAAGTCAAATTTAAATGTAAATGTGTTTTCTTTGGAAATATTGCATTTTTTGATTATAGGATCCAAAGCATAATTCGCTTTACCATCTGCATCACACTGAAAATAAATCTCAAATCCACGATCTGCAAAATTGTTCATGAGCATTTGAATACGTTTGGGTCTTCCGTTCCCCTTACCACCATAAACCTCTATGCGAAAATACAAAAACCAAATAAACCCAGATCCTTTCATACGGTCTATAAATGCCTTCTCACTCCAGCCTTCAACAAATAGGACCTTCTCTGTAGATCTAAATACTTTAAAATTTCTAAAATAATGGGCAACACCATCCAAATGTTCTCGAAGACGTGTTAGGTTCCCAAAAAGTACTGGAGCCATATCTTCCCAATGTTCTAATACCTCAACATCAATAATATTTCCGACCTGAAGCTCTGCTTTATATATGAACATTGATAAATGATACGCACCATCTAGCCAATCCTGTTTTTCTTTGTCGTTTGAATTAGCAAGTAAATCAAATGTATAATTAGTAATATTTGTGATTGCTGTTACAGCGACACCACACTGAATATCTTTTGCTATCTTCAGATCAGGTTTTCTCCATTCCACATACTTGCAATTTTCAACACGACCACATTTGTGGCATTCATAATATTGAACCCATTCATCAGTTAACTTTTGTATCAGTTCATTTTTTGTGAATAATCCATTAATACTACATCGCTTAATGCCAAGGTAATCCCAAATCTCGTGATCTAGTTGAACATTAAAGACCTCTGAGTCCATTGCACCCTTCTTTGCTATAAGTAAAGCTATTGATAATTTACTGCCTTATCTTTCATTTTCTACCCATAGTATTTTTTCTCTCTCCTATTATTCGATTCCATGTTAAGGCGCCAAAACTTGCAAGAAATAATTAAGCATAGATATAGTTTTGAAGGAATTTAACTCAGTTCCATAATCTAGAGATTCACCATGCAATATCATGTGGCGATTTAATTGATTAAAGTCATGCTCACGATCGTTCCTGTTTTTATTAATAGATGTTTTTTCTACGAGAGGGGCTAGCAATGCTTCTCTTAACGCATTAGCTGGCTCCTGCTGAACCCATGATGAAGTTTGAGGTGAATCATTATTGCCTATAAAAAAGTACTTTTTGGTTATATCCATACAAATTCCGTCAACCTGCGTCAAAAATACTGGAACTGAAAGATAATGCTCTCCATCTTTATGAGCTTTAAAAGCAGCTTCAATAATTTCTCTGCGACTGGGAAATGCTGTAATCATCCTGCTTAAAATTCCATCAGACTCTCTTCTGAAAAAATCACATAAAACAATATTTACTTCTCTCTCCTCACCTTCTTCTATAGCTTGCACAATATCAGATAGGCTCTCAAGAGTCATGTTCAAATCCCAAAACCACCCTTTATTCGCTAATAATATAATTGATTTCCTAAGCCCCTTTGGCACTGAATCATACAAACGCTGAAGGCTCTCAAACGCGGGACATAGCAAAGTCTTCATTGCTTTGTCATAATCATCTCCGTTTAAATCAAAATAAGACATTAGTTCGGTATAACCTGGAGAAGACTGAATCAACTCAACCGATCTTTGATACTCTAATCTAATTGAATTCATTGCCCTTATAACACTCTCATCTTGATCAATCGAGGGCATCGATTTATTAATTAACTCCATTGCTTCAGATACAAAACCAAGCTGATGTTTTACAGACATCGGAATCTGATTTAAAATTGAATGGTATTCCTCCAACATTTTCTCATCATTGCTATTCATAATAATACCCTTCATTACATTTCAGAATAACATTACCTTAAGTGCCCTCAACAATCGCAATTTCCTCTTCAGTCAAATCATACAGCTCATACACAATTTGATCTATTCCGGCTTCAAGTACGGTGGTACCTGACTCCGGGTTAGTTTTTTTTGTACTGAGGATTTTTTCTACCAAATTTTCAATCTCGTCTGCCAAATGACGATTCGATGAAGTGATGAGTGGAATGGGTAATTTTACAAAAAATATTTTACTTAATTCTAATGTCCCACCAAGCAATTCAGGGAATTTGTCTTTAAATGCAAATTCAAAAAGCCAAGAATTTAAAATCCCAACTAAATATTTCATATTTTTACCGGTCATTATAAAGCATTTCTGGTTTGTCAAAAAACCTTTTCTGTCCAGCAAAAACGGTCTGTATTTTGTCATATTTGGATACACCACCTTCTCTTTGGCGAATTCGGGGTAGTAGGCACAGTTACGCAAATTATAGGGTGTTACACCTTTATCCTGTCTCACTGAAATTCTATCCCAATGCTGGTCTAAATGACTTTTCACCGCAGGATAATCTTCAATTTCAATGGGTGCAATTCGGTTTCCGTTCTCATCCATATAGCCATTGTGTGAGTCTATCAAATACAACCCCGCAAATTCATAGCCGTAGCGTTTAATATCTCTGCCCCGCAGAATAGGTTTAATAATGTCTTCACTTTTCGGGTCTTGTGCAATCAGTTCCGCTCGTTTGGCTTCATCAATAATAAAGGCAGTGTTGTAGCCGGTTTTAATGCCATAATTGATTTTCACATCCCAATCTTTCAGCGGTGTGCCATTATCTTCAATTTTCTGTTTTAGGGCAATTTCTGCTTTACTGCCGATAAACCATGTATCATAGCTTAAGCTTTCCAATAAAACTTTACTATTTTCAAAATAATTCTGAATACTATCATCTTTCTTATAGTCATTGTTAAATTGAGCAGCTTGCATCTTGTTTTCATTTTTGGATTTTTCAATGATGATAATATTTACATCAACAGTTGCTGATTCAAAAACTTTGAACCCACCAAAATCTAGTAGAATTTTGGGATTGAGTTTTGCAAAAAATCCACGTAACACATCTCCATAACCAGCTCGCATCCATTTATTGGAAGTAATATATGTAAGGTGTCCACTTTTTTTCAAAATATTGACACCCAATTCATAAAATATGGCATAAATATCCCCTGTGCGTTTGAAAGTTTTGTACTCGCAATTCTTATAGAGATCTGCATATTTGTTTGTTGTCCCATCCTCCATAGACTTTTGCAATTGGATATAAGGCGGATTAGCAATAACTACATCAAATCCGCCGTTATCCCTGAAAACGTCAGCAAAATAAAGTTTCCAAGGAAAGAAATTTCTAGTCTTATTACCATGGGTCATTTCAGTTAGTTCTTTCTCTTCTTGAACAATATCAAAACCATGTCTCTTTATGATTATATCAGTTTCTATTTTTTCATAATCAGCTCTTTGATCTGTTGCAAGCATTACTCCCTTTTCTTTCATTCTTGATAAATCTGCGAAATAACCTTTCTTCTGCAATTTCAAACTACTTCTAAAAATTTTGACTATCGCATCTTCTACATCTGCTTTTAATCTCTTCTTTTTTTCAAAGCTGGAAGTATTAATGAATGTCTGCTGTTTTTTATGCAAAACATCAATATTAGAATCTAATTCATTTGCTCCTCCGAACAATTGCCCTACTGATTCTTTCTTATTGATATCAAGTGATATCCCATGAAACTCTTCGATCAAAGAATTTCCTTGCATAATCTTGTAATCCAAATTTGGGAGTGGTTGAATATTTGAGTAATCTTCTTCATCAACAACAAGAGAGAGCCATAGTCTCAACTTAGCAATCTCAATTGCTCCTGGATCGATATCCACTCCATATAGAGAATTCTGAATACAACACTGTTTTAAATCATAAATTGAATTTTCGTGGTCCAAATACAGGTTTAGCACTTGCCTAACTTTAACAATTTCTGTCAACATGCCTACGGGGAATGCTCCTGAACCAATTGCGGGGTCACATATTTTAATATTTGCCAACGCTCTATCAAGGGCCTTCGCATTTTCTTTTACAGAATCCATCAAAGCTGATTTATATGATTTTGTACCCTCTGTAATTGCTGTTTCCAGCTCAAGAATAATTTCACCTTTACGAACCAATGTTTCGATATGTTCTTTTGGAACATTGCTAAATTCTGAATCTAGATAGGAAATTATGGATTCCTGGCACATGTAATGGACAATAGGCCTCGGCGTATAAAATGCTCCCTTGCCCTTTCTGATATTTTCCGGAAGAAGATTTTCAAATACTTTACCTAGCATTTCAGGGTCTACTGCAACTTCTTTTTCAAGAGGTTCATCTTCACGAACTGTGAAATTATATAAGTCAAATGTTTCTAGAATTGCACCAATAACACTGTTACTAATAGTGATATCTGTTTCTTCCCAATTGTAATCATTCAATGGCTCAAAAAGCCCGCCATTTAGAAATGGTATCTTACAGTTGAACTGGCTGAAATAATCCTTTGACCGTTTTGTTGCAAGGGCTTCATAAAAAAGAGGCTCCAACATGTCATTAAAGAAATTTTTGTAGTTAGAAAACTCTTTATTGTATAATCGAGCCAGGAAATTCTTAGGGCCCTCTCCCCAACTTTTGAAATTACCTTTTTCATCCTTCCGAACCCCAAGCCAACCCTTTTTTTGCAGAAAATAAAGGAACACAATCTGCCCCATCAATTTCTTTGCAAAATTATCAACTTCAATAGACTGTGTTTTGAATTCTTTGGCTATTTTAGAGTCTTCTTTGACTATTCTTGTAAGCTCTTCACACAGCTTTTCAAAATGGCCACAATAATCTAGGTAGAACTGCTTAGTTACTGATTCAACACTAAATGCAGTCTCAATCTTTGCAAGTAACGGGTTATTATTTTCATCTTTTAAAATTTCTAGTAGTTGAGATTGGGCAGTATGATTAGGTTCGTTCTTACCAACTAAGAATGAGTACCGCCTGGCTGGAGTAACATCCTGGACAATTTTAATTTTTCCTGTTTCTGTCTTTTCTCTCTTATATTCCATCCGGATATATGAAAAACGCCAGTCCTCAAGATTGCTCGTATAGTATGCTACAATTGCAGCATCCTTTTCATCTCTATTTTTCAAATAATCAGCAGTAAAATTCCTGAGCATCGTTCTTGCCCCATCCAGAGCTCGTTCATTTTTCAGTTTAACTACTAGAACATCAGCTTTGTCACCCGCAGGATCAGTGTAAGTTCCAACACACCGATACTTTTCAATATGAGATTTATATGAATCTTTTATTTTATTCTCAGTTAGATAGCCAAAGCCCTTAGTTACATCTACCTCATTGAGTAATTTTGATACAAATCTTTCAAATCGATCTTCTGAGAATGGCTGAATAAAAGTGTCATTAATTAGTTCTTTTGCTATTTGGTAGTCCATTAGCTCTTATTCCCTTTCAACCATTCAGATAAAATAACTTCTCGTTTCGAATCAAAACTATTCAACGTATTTGAATATCTTTTCCCTAAGAGTCTAGAAGGTATTTCCCGCTTCAGTACCATTAAGACTTTCAATGGTTCTATTTCCTCATCAATTAACTGCTTAATTCGTTTTGAAATATTCTTTGGAATTACCCCCTCATGATATTTATCAAGAACAATCTTAATAAACTCTTCATCATTATCAGTAAACACGGAACAGTTCCGAAACTCATTGGACTTCAGGGTTCCTATAATGTACTTCTCATTCGATCTACCCTTCCCACTAGTTCCGGTCTGTATCATTTCTTCTTGAGTAATTCCTTCAAATTGCTTTTTATTTTTTTGTAGCAAATCATAATATTTTTTCGGAATCATAATCCGTTTTGAATCTGGCTCACATTGCAAATAATTAACAGCATCGAAAAATGATATTTCTTGAATCATTTCATCATTGCTAAATATAAATTTTTTCAACATCCCTTTTCTGAAAAACGTCAACAAACCATCTTCTTCTATTTCTTCGTTTTTCCCAGATCTCGCCTTTTGAGGCAGTTTTTTGATTTTGTTAAAAAGAATTGAGTCACCATCTCTGATATCTCTTAGTAACTTTAGATATTCCAGCTCAGATTCATAATCACCGTCTTCCTGCTCATAGGTTCCCTGTGACATCAGTTTCTTGTAAAGAGAATCTCCAAATAATTCATGTGAAGAGACTATCTCTTCGTCCGTCAAATATCTGGCATCCTCACCCAAGGTATCATGGAATGCCTGAATCTTTGATTTAATATTTGCCTCAAGACCTATTTCAGATTCTGATTCATCTGTTGGGAAGAAATTATAAATATGGATTTCATCATTTGTAGAGCCAACACGATTCACTCGACCAACACGCTGTAATACTTTAGTGGGGTTCCAAGGCAAATCATAGTTAATTATACTGAAAGAACGGTGTAGGTTGACACCCTCAGCTAGGACATCGGTACTAATAAGTATCTGGATATCATCTTCCTGTTGTTTTGAACCAGGATCATAGTTTTTCATGATTTTCTTTCTAGCTTCTGAATGAGTCATGTTGCCTGCCTCAAGATAGCCGCCCTTGCTTGAAAAAAACATGACTTGGCTGCCAAACAATTTGCTCAATTTCTCATAAAGGTATTCGCCCGTTTCAACAGACTCTGTAAATACTAGCACCTTCTTTTCAAATAAGTTTCCACCACTTTGCAACTCACTAATGAATTTATCTATTTTGGGATCATCAAATACATTCTCCCATAGTTCACTGATTCGTTCTAAAACTTTCAAGTCCTCCTGAAGATTAATTTTGAACTCAGACCTGAATTCACTCGATTTGTATTGCTGAACAACATCTGATTCAATCAACTGTTGAATTCTTTCTTCGTCATCTTCCTCAAGTAACTCATATACATTTACCTTTTTGCTTATTAATACTTCGCCAGTTTCATATAATTCAAGGAAGTCTTTGTAAGACTGAGTGAACCTTTCCAAAGATTTTCTAAAAGCATAAAATGAGCTCTCCAAACGCTTAACTAATATCCCTTTCATAAAACCACCGACATTTCGCTGGCTTTGAAGTTCAAATTCTGTCAATTCCCTTTTTATATACACTAAGGGCATATACCTTGAATATGAAAACTGTTTTAGTAATTCAATGGTTCGACTAAATACTTCGCCAGTAGTTCCATCAAATTTATAAACCATTCTCCTGGGTTCACTAATTTTAGGGAAAAACAATCCCTGTTCCTCAATATCTTTACTGAAATACTTCTTAATTTCATTTCGAGTACGCCTGACCATAATGTACTTTAATACTTTTTCTCTGATTTCCTTTGACCCCTCTTTAATAACTTCCAGGTATTCAGGATCAGACTTTTTATACTTACCAAGGCTAGTCATCCAACCACTGAAAAACTTATCCAGATTAGGTAAACCTGGGATTGTGGATCTTTTTGGAGACTGGAAAAGTTTAATCTGGCTAAACAAATCAAGAAATGTGTTATTCAATGGAGTTGCAGTTACCAGTACTACCTTTTTCCCATATGTAATTTCTGTCAGCCTTTCAAAGCCCTGGGTATATTCATTCCTGAATCGGTGAGCCTCATCAATAAATATTGTTTCATACTTATCAAGATCAGAATCCAGAATTTTCTCTAGCTTTCCGAGTGATTCAACCTCAAATTTACTCACTCCGAAGTCAAAAAAAGTTTCTTTCCAATAATCAACAAGAACCGGAGGACAAATAATGAGCTTACCACCACCAAGCTGCTGAGCTAACATAGCTGAAATATATGTTTTTCCCAAACCGACAACATCAGCCAAAAACACACCATTATATGCTTCGAGAATTTTTTTAGCCGATACAATAGCTTGTAACTGGTATTGAAGTTCCATAAATCCTTCAGGCATATGAAAATCAATTTCTTTATCTAGGTTGATATCCTCTTTCAGATATTCATATAGCATTTTCAAATAAAGTTCGTATGGAGTAATATCTTCATTCAGCCAGGTTTTTGTATTTATTGTGTCAACAAAGCTCTCAGCTATGTCAATGCCGTCTTTCCATAAGTTCTCGAATTGGTCCAGAGCAAATTCAACATCGGCAGTATTTTTGAGCTCAACATTAAACTCCCGGTTTGCAACCAGACCACTTTCAGAAAAGTTACTTGACCCAGTAATCACTGAGCCGAATGCAAGTTGATTATCATCATACCTGGAAATATAGACTTTTGCGTGAATATTCTCGCTTGGGTATGCCCTGAATTCTAGTTTTTTGCCATTCCCTCCATTTGCCTTATCAACTTCTACATCTCCACAATCCGATTTAAGAAATTCAATAAACTTTTTCACCCCAAACTCTGTTTCATAACTATCTTCAGAAATATCTAGTTCTGAAACCACTGTACCCATTGCAATTTCTTGGGTTTTTCTATTGGAATTATAATCCAAGACATTTTGGGAGTTAACTGAATCAATTAATTCATATGTTTTCTTATCAACATTCAGACCAACAAGGATTCTAATTTTATCAACTCTTTCAAAGCTATCTGCCACCTGATGAAATCCACTTGTCCTGAAATAGCCAACAAGGACATCAAAGTATTTTGTTGCTTCAAGTGTGTCCTTGAACCTGTCTGCAAGTGAAGCTCCTGGCTCATTTGTAAAAAAGGTAAGATCTGTTTTCATGTTTATTATTGCGTAACCAGAACCAAAATTATTGGCCGGCAATGCATCCTTTCCTCAGAGTTTCAAATCACAGCTCAGAGTCTACCTTTGATAACCTTATGTAGAGTACTCCATTAAACAATTTCAGTCCATCATCTAACTCATGCGAAAATCACAATCATTATAACTTCAACTAGTAGTTTAACAATGATGCAGACAAACTACTGTTGCTTATTCACATAATCTTTTAAAGTGCTAAATCCTTCAATGTTAAAACCCTTAAAAAGTTTATTGTATTTCTTAGTAACATTGGAATTTCTTTTTCCATAATCTGGATTAACTACCTTAATTGAAATGTCATTGCAATCATCTATCATGCGTAACTGCCGAAATAACCATTCCGAATAATAATCAGTTGGTGGGAATGAATAACCAATAAATATTAGTTCATCAACACTCAGTAATTTTTCACGTGCCAATAACCATTGATTTCTTAAAAATGAATTCTCGTGAATCATCTTGTTGCTAACCGGCGGAACAATAAATTTTTCAAGATTGTCAGAACCACAGTGTTGACATTTAAAAGTATCTTGTAACTTTAGTAAATTATTATTGCTATTAACCGGCGGTATGATTTTCCCATTATAAATACAATCTGATTGGTGACAAATCATCCAATTAAAAGAGCCGTGGAGTTTTAATAATAATCCTTCAGTATGTATATTTTCTTGCTTCCCATCTCCACGTTTTAAATAGTTTACATAATTATTAAATTGTGGGGCATTAACAAATTCAAGTGAAAAATCTGCAATAGTGTCCCAATTATACGAAATAATAGTATCTTCTTTGTTCATATGATGGAATACATCCATTAAATATTCACAATGCTGTCCGTCACATATCATTGGAACAGTAGGAAATAAAAAATCAAGCAAATATTCATGTGCTTTTTCAAACATAATTTGCTCATCACACCCACTTGGAAGCATTTTTGAACTTACTTCAAAGAATGTCATGACTTCCTCAATATTAACCTCTTTCCATTCTTCTGGATCGAAACCTTCTTTATTAATACTCCATAACCTTGTAATTAACTGATTTAGCCCTTCATACATAAAAGCTAAAATATTTATAGACTGGGCAGGACAATTATCGGATTTATTCACTTTTGAGATATCGTAGAAAAAATTCTCAGCTGATGGCATACAAGTTCTAGCTTCATGAAACGATGACATTACAGGATACCTTTTAGAACCCATTGATGCTCCTGCTCCTAAAACGATAATTTTTTTATGATTAGTATCCATTCTATTCTTTCTTTATATTTGCGGTGACTATCTAAAGAACAGTTTTGTTTATTATGCATGTCCTCTTGGTGAAGTGCAACAATAGGTTGTATGATTTTGGGTAAATATTTGATATTGCAATAAATTTTGTCGTCTGATTAATTCTGCCTCAGTTTCTTCAGATTCAGCCTTCATTTCCAGTCCTGGTATCCACAGGCTGAAACCTGTGAGTACTTCCATATTAACTTAAATCTATTTGTTTAATAATTAACATATATTATATTAACTACAAGGAGGCACCATTCATGC
>CAZWYK010000029.1:0-10897 GCA_964638205.1 uncultured Candidatus Cloacimonadota bacterium
CAGTTGTTTCTAAAATTGTGAATTTACCGTAATCTAAAAGCGTCAGTTTAGCAGTATAAAGTGGCAATAAAACAAGTCCCACAACTTTCGTTGAAAGATTTCCCAAACTATAAATAAAGGTATGTTTAGCTGTGTTTTTTAGTTTGTTTCGCATAAGTATTCTTCTGTATTTTTTCGTTTAACCATATTTTTCCCGTGTTTTATTTTTTCTATATTTAGATAGTTTTTCCCGAATCCAAACACAATTCCACATTGAATTTCTAAATGATTTGGAATTTTTAAATCTTTGTGTAGAAAATATGCTAAACTGTACTTATTTTGACGGTGCATTCCAATAAGCTTCAATAATTCTTTCTCTATTTTCTGAACCAAATTCAATTTTAAATTTTTCTGATAATGCATATTCGTTAAATTTATGATACAACTACTTATATTTTCATTTTTTGCTTGCAAAACCATATTTTGAATCGCTAAACCAGTATCGATGAATGACATGTTTTTCGCAGATTTTGATTTCTTATAAAGCGTTCTACTGAGGGGAATGGACATATCTCTAAAAATCAATATTATGTGGGAAACACCTCTAAAAAAAGGTTTGAATTGTAACATCTTTTGAAGTTTCAAATTATCTTTAATAGCCAAGAACCTTAATTCTTGATTATTACAACCAGTAGGAGCCCAAATACCGGCTTCAATAATTTGTTCAATGTTTTCTTGAGAAATTTTTTCACCGGTAAACACACGAATACTACGCCTTTCTTTAATCAAATTTATTAAATCCATCTTACCTCTTTTTTTCAATTTCTCTAAACAACAAATTAATTGATTTATCAATTTCATCAATTAATTGTTTGTGCATTTTTACTGAATAATTTTTATCAAACCAAGTTCTATCATGATAAAAGTTTTTAATTTTTTCAAAAGCATCAGCAACCGAAATATTCCTGCAATCAACCGTCAAATATTCCTTATGAAATAGTGACATTATATCATCATATTTCATGTGCCAAGCCAATGCAATAACAGGAGTCTTCATTGTTAAAGCAGAAACTAATGCATGATATCGTCCAGTTATGTAAAAATCTAATTGTCCAATTATCGCACGAACTTCTTTGTAAGTAAGCGAGGTATCATTTAAAATGAATAACTTGTCGTTTTCTATTTCAGCATAAATTTGTTTTGCAAAAGCTAAATCACAATTTGTTAAATTTTTTCCATCACCGATTGAATGTGGAATAAGCAATACACTATTTCCATTATCAATCAATTGTTTAATAATCATTTTACTCAATATTTTATGATTTTTTCCACTACAATTTCGCCCCAAGTTTTGTTTAATATTCCTAATCACAACTGATGGAGAAATGCCAACAATTTTTCCTTTTAACGACATTTTTTCGAGATATTTTTTTGCCCATGTTTTAGATTCAGCATTCAAACCAATCGAAATATCTGGAAACGAAAACAAGGGGGTTTTTAGGCTCATTTGTTCCACATTTTTAAGGTTTTCTTTACCCCTCACCATCAAAAAAGGCAATTTATTAAAATGATTCTTAATAATTCTACGGTAAAACTTCCCGATAAATGGACCATAAGATTTTGTGTATTTTAGGTAAATTTTATCATATTTTTCTGTTAATTTTTGAGTAAAAATCACATTAAGTAATTCTTTCCACTTTGTTGTTTTTGGCAAATCCCCAATAAATTCAATGCCGGCTAAATCGATAATTATATCATTTTGTTTTATTAAATTATTGTATCTTTTAAGTTGTCTCCAATTATTCAAAGAAAATAATGCAGAACTTTTTAAACGAGGTTTAATGTATAATTTCAAATTATTCTTTTTTGCCAAAATTTTATCTTCACGAAAATATTTTATGTCTGATATTGTAATGGAAATTTCAGCATCTATTCTGTTTCTAATTTTTTCAATTAATGGCAATAATAACGCTTGTGCACCATAATTATGATGCAAATATGCTAAGTCTGTAATTAAAATCTTCATTTTTCAAAAACTCTCTGATACATTTCAATTAAATTCTTTGAATCATTTTGCCAATTATATTTTTCTTGAACTGCATTTTTACCAGAATTCCCCATATTTTGACAAAGTTTGTCATTTTTAAATAATAGTTTAATTTTTTGAGCTAAATCAATGGGGTTTTTATCTTCATAAACAACACCACAATTTACACCCTCCACAATTCGTTTTACAGAATCACAATCACTCACTACAATTGGTTTTTGCATAAACATATATTGAAAAAGTTTGTTCGGTGAAGAATTATTCGTTTGAATCGAGCGCAAATGTGGAATAATTGCAATATGTGAATTTTGTAATAGTTTCATCATTGCAGCATAATTTTTCCAACCGTAAAATTTTACATTATTCGATAATTTTTCAGTCATAACTTTTTGACGCAAGGTCTTTTCATAACTACCGCTACCAACAATTTGCAACCGAATTTCAGGATGTTTATCTTTGAGTATTTTAATCGCATCAATTGCAATTTGCAATCCACGATGATAATTTATACCACCTGAATAAAAAATGTTAATTTTCCCATCATAGTTTTTATTTGTATTTATTATAAAGTTTTCAAGCTCAATTGTATTTTGCAAAACTGTAATTTTATTTTCCTCTATTGCAAGTTTGCAAATCCGATTTTTCATCTCTTCAACAACTGTTATAAGTGCATCTGCCCTCTTTGCATATTTTTTTTCGTAGTTTTGCCATTGTTTATTTGAGGATAACAGTTTGCCTAAAGATGTGTTTGTGTGAACGGCTATTTCTAACGCTGCGGGCCAATTTTCATGCAAATCTAAAACAAATGGAATATCAAATTTGTCTGCAAATTCAGTAGCAATTTTTGAAAGTGGCAAATCGTGCAGATGAATTGCATCGAATTTATATTGTTGGAAAATTTTTGTTAACAATTTTTTCCAATACAAAAAATAAAAAGGAAATTTTAAAGCACCAACACTTGTTTTATAAATAAATTTTGACATTTTATGCTGATGTATAATTGCATCGTTCCAATGTTTTATTCCATTTTTTGAATTAACAGAAGATGCTAATAAAACAATTTCATATCCTGCCGCAATGAGTGATTTTATCTCTTTTTCTACCCTTACATCTGGTGGAAAAGTTCTTTCTAAAATCATTAGAATTCGCATCTACACCTCTGCTTTTACAACGAAAATAATACCAACAAATGCGAAAACAATATTTGGTAACCATGCGGCAACAAATGGCGATAACACTTCATTATAACCCAAGCTTTGGCAAACTCGCAAAGCAGACAGATATAAGAAACAGATTAAAAGACCGATAGCAAAAACCATTCCTCGCCCCTTACTACGTGACATCGTGGACACAAGTGGCACACTAAATAACAAAATAATCAAATTGGCAAAAGGAAATGAAATCTTTAAGTTTAGTTCAACGAGTTCTTTGCTATATTTTTCACCTATTTTTTTCAATCGATCGACATATGCTTTTAGCTCAAAATAATTCATTGAAATTGGTTTTTTGGCACTTTTAATGAAATCTATTGGCATCACATTTATTTCAGCAATCGTAGTTGAATCATAATGGATTAATTCTTGAAATTCACCATTTTTGAAAATTCTAATATCGCAATTTTCAAACTGCCATGTATCATTTTCCCATTGGGCAGAAGTAGCAGTAATCTTCTTATTTAACGCGCCATTTTTTTCATCGTAATTCGTTACATCAATAGTTTTTAGCGTATTTCTGTAACCATCGAAAAAACCGATGTAGTAAAGATTATTATTTTCTCCCAAGTAATTTATGTGTGATCGCATTTTGTTATCTTTCACCTTCATATTTTTGATTTTTTCGGTATAAATATAATTTCGATATTTTTCTGCTTTTGGTAAAACAAAATCACCAAAAAACATGATAA
Organism: uncultured Candidatus Cloacimonadota bacterium; assembly: GCA_964638205.1. GTDB lineage: Bacteria > Cloacimonadota > Cloacimonadia > Cloacimonadales > TCS61 > TCS61. Next base: position 3,930 of record CAZWYK010000029.1, read on the forward strand.
ATATACTAAAAAATAGACTAAACCAAATGAGGGGAGTTATCATCCTTAAAATACTGATACCTGCAGCACGAATAGCGATTGACTCACTATATTTCGATAAATTATTCATCACAAAAAGCCCCGAAAGGAGGATAATTACTGGTGATGCAAGTAGCATTATATATGGAATACGAAGCACAAAATAAGCAATAATATCGTTAATTTCTGCACTTTTCCGAAGTAATCGTGGTAACCTATCTGAAATATCAACGACAAGAAATAGCACAAAAAATGAGAATAAAATCACTAAAAATGTAGCAATGTAAGATTTTAGAATATATTTATCTAAAATTCTCATCTGAATATTTTTCCAATTGTTTTTTTCAATTTACTCAAATCGATAGATTTCATCTCTTTAACAGAAATTATCGTTAAGTAAATTCCCACAATCCCAAAAGTTATGTTGGAAATCCACATTGCTAAAAATGGCAATATAACACCTTTATCCGCAAATTCTTCGCCCAAAGTAAGGGTGCCATAATATATTAAAAAAATGACTGAGCTTACTGAAAATGCCATTCCAACCCCACTTGTTTTTGTCATCATTCCGATGGGAACACCGATTAATACGAAAAATATGCAAGCAAATGCAATTGCATATTTTTTGTGAATTTCCACTTCATATTTACGAATGTCTCGTAGCAATCCATTTTTTTTATCTTTTTTCAAGTTCAATTTGTTTTTGAGTGATTTTATCTCTTTTTGTTTAGTTTGCGACTGTTTTTGATTTTCCCATTTATTTAATTCAAAAGAAAAATTTTCAATATGATTATCAAGTTCGCTGATTTTCATTTTTTTTTCTTCAACTATCTCTTTCATTGCAGCAGAGCTTAATTCACGATCACCCCGATAATCAGATTTACCGTTGTTCATTTTATAGCCTAAATCAGGCAACGATAGTGTAAATTTTTTAAATTTACTCAGTTTATATTTTTGTGGAAACTTTTCATCTCGTTCGTGATATTCACCATTAAAAAGGGTTGCCTTCAAAGTATTTCCACCATTTGATAAAAATATTTTACCTTTTTCTGCCACAATAGTTTGTGGAAATTTTGATGATTCACGATTGTAAATCACGATGCCACGCAATTCATCGCCAATGCGTTTTTTCGCGTAAATAGTGTAATCCTTCATCTGATTAAAAGAGTTTGGTATAATCGCCGTAATTGGCCTGCGATAATGTGCTTTTATCATTGTATTTTTCAATTCATGATTTGTGTTTGGTAAAATTTCATTATTAAAATATATCATGAAAAATGAGAGAATAATTGCCGCAATTACCGTTGGCTTCATCAAATTGAAAATATTAATTCCACAAGATTTGAAGGCAACGAGTTCATTATCAACAGAAAGACGACCAAATGACATTATCGAAGCCAATAAAACTGACATCGGCACTGTGAGTGCCAAAATAAATGGCAGGCTCAATCCAAAAATTTTTACGACTGTAAAGAAATCGAGATGTTTTTCGATGATGAGATTTAGAAGGTCGATTATTTTATCCAAAAGCATGACAAATGTAGTAACTATCAGTGATACTATAAATGGTTTGAAATTTTCTTTCAAAATGTATTTTTCTAAAATTTTCATTTTTGAACCATTTCTATAAATTTTGTCTCGTCAATTATTCTAATTGAGCCAATTTTTTGAGCTTTCGCCATTTTAGAACCATAATTTTTACCAATAATTAAATAATTCAATTTTTTACTAACAACTGAAACCACCCTACCACCGTTATTTTCAACGATTTCTTTCGCTGCATTTCGTTTTATTTTTTTTAAAGTTCCAGTAAATAAAAATGTTTTACCAGCAAATTTTTCGCTAATATTTTCTGGTTGTTCTTCAAATTTCACACCGTATTTTTTCAAATCTGCAACCATTTGCAAATTAGTTTCGCTCTGGAAAAATTCAACGATTGATTGGGCAATTTTTTCACCAATTTCACCAATTTTAATTAAATCTTCAAATTTCGCTAACATTAAATTGTCAATAGTGTGATAATTTGATGTCAAAATTTTTGAAATTCGTGCACCAACAAAGCGAATTCCTAAGCCAAACAGTAGCTTATGGAATTTTTGCGTTTTTGCTTTTCTAAGTGCATTCTGCAAATTTTCAGAAGATTTTTTACCTTGTTTTTCCAATTCATTAAATTTTTTAAAATCGATAGCAAAAATATCTTGTAATTTTTTAATTAAATTATTCCGTAAAAGCTGTTCTATAACTGCTTCCCCTAAACCTTCGATGTCAACCGCCGAGCGCGATGCAAAGTGTTCAATCCTCTTTTGGATTTGTGCTGAACAATTAATGTTTGTGCAATAAGTTATGGAGCCATCCTCAATTTTTTGGAGTGTGGTTTGACATGCTGGACAGATTTTGGGAAAATGGATTTCGACAACATTTTGCGGACGTTTTCGTAAGTTTACTCTAGTTATTTTGGGAATTATTTCACCAGATTTAATGATGGTAACAAAATCGTTAATTTTCAGATCGAGTCGTTTTAATTCATCGGCATTGTGCAAAGTAGCATTTGAAACCATAGAACCAGCAATATAAACTGGTTTTAACTCTGCAACCGGCGTAATAGCTCCCGTTCTGCCAACTTGAAATCTCACATTTAAAAGTTGCGTTTCTTTCTCTTCAGCTTTGAATTTGAAAGCTATCGCCCACTTTGGAAATTTAGAGGTAAATCCCAATTTCTGTTGAATTGCAAAATCGTCAATTTTTACCACAATTCCATCTATTTCGACATCTAATACACTTCGTTCGTTTTCCCATTTTTGACAATATGCTTCAATTTCCGCAAAATTATCGGAAAGCAAGCATTGTTTATTGACGCTAAAATTATTGTTTTTCAAAAATCGTAAAAGCTCATTTTGTGAAAACATTTCTAAATTTTCAGAAAATCCGATTGCATACATAAACGAACCTAAATTTCGTGCCGCAACCTTAGAAGAATCCTTCAACTTAATCGTTCCAGCAGCTGCGTTACGCGGATTTGCAAGAATATTTTGTTCATTTTCAGAACGCAACTTATTCAAATTTTCAAATTCAGAAATTGGCAAAAAAACTTCACCGCGAATTTCGATCTTTTTTTGATAACAAATCTTTTGTGGGATTGACTTTATCATCTTCACATTAGCTGTTACATCTTCTCCCTCAAGTCCATCACCACGAGTTGTAGCGTACTGCAAAACGCCACTTTCATAAAATTTATCGTAAATCCATCAATTTTGTGTTCTAAGCTTACTTTCGGGAAAAAACCAATTTTGGTCGCAATTTTATGCAAATAAGTTTTTAATTCCACAATCGAATAGACATTATCTAAACTGTACATTCTAACTTTATGCAAAATAGTTTTGACATTTGGGGAAAGGTCTGTGCCAACTTTTTGAGTCGGTGAATCCTCTGTTTTATAGTGTGAATATTTTTTTTCTAATTGTTCTAATTTCTTCACTAAATTATCGTATTCCAAATCTGAAATTAGAGGTGTATTTTGTTCGTAATATAGTTGATTATGATACTCTATTTTTTCACGCAATTCATTAATTTCCACCAATACAAAGATATCGTCCAAAACTCCTCCCAAAATTTATGTCAAAAAAGCGAACTTATTTTTATCGGCAACCATTTTTTTCAAAATTAAAATTCCGCTTTAATTTCTGCACTAAACTTATGTGAATCATCTTCATCAGGATATTTCTGTCCAGAATATTCGAGCGAAAATGAAGTGTAATTATTTAACGAAAAATAGATATTTGAGAACCATTTAAAAATAAAACCATTTTTTTTTTCGTTGTAATATCCTTCAAAGTTAGAAAAATTTCTTTTGCAATTAAAACCAACTAATAATCGGTATTTATGCATCAAAAAATAGGTTAAGTGTTCGTTAATTCGTAAAGATGTAATCTGATAAGTTGATGTATTAAAACCACTTTCTTGCGAAAAATATAGTGTTGATTGTAAAATAGAATTATCGATCATTTTATTACGAATGTCTAATTGGATAGAATTTATTTTACTTTCTACACTGTTAATTCGTAATTTCGTATTTTCATAAATTAGTTCACTATTGGTGTTTCGTAAAAAAGTTAAATTCAATTTTGCTTCAAAAAATTGATTATCTCTTTTTTCAATCTCATCATTATAACGAGTATCTATCGTCTTTTCATCTTTTATTTTGAAACGTGATGTCAGCTTATTTCCAAAATCAACCCACAGGATTTGTTGAATGGTACGACTTCCATAAAGAGTAAAATGCTCGTTCATCAGAATATTTTGATCCAAGTAATAAACTTTCATCTTTTGTGTGCTTTTGGCATTTTCTGAAATCATTAAATGTGATTCCATTCTAAAATTTTTCAAAAATGAGTTTGCAATTAAACTCGGATTTACAAAAATTCTAACGTTTGCATTCAATGCAATTGAAGGCTGCGGATTTTCATAATCAACACCAGTAATCACATAGTCATATTCACCATTTTCAGCGATATTACCCAAGCTATCGTAAACACCAAAATCATCTCCGACAAATTCTAGAGTGCGGGTTTTTTCGTAAAATTCAATATTTTCTAGAGTATAATAAGAATTGAACTTTAGCGAATTTTGAAAAAATGAATTGTGCAGATTCACATCTGCTACATCATAACTATTCCTAGTTGAATCTTGCACTATTCGTTTCGCTACATCCGTTTTAATGCGATGACTTAAAGAGTTTAACATTGATTTAAAGCCGTATGTCTCAGATATTTTTTCTAATTCTTTGCTCTTTTCAAAATAAAATTGAGATGAAAAATTATTGCTTTTGAGCTCAGTAAAATATTTTTGTTTACATATTCTTGCTGTGTCATTTTTGATTTTATCAAAATAATTAAAGCCAAAATTAAATTTTTTGGTTTCGTAATTCACATTTAATATTTGTAGTTTTGAAATTATTTCATTTTGTTTAAAACTTAAAAAACGATGGAATATTTTTGGGAAATATTTTTTTTGATTAAAATTAGAGTTTAACGAAAAATATGCAGATTGCTTTCTGTAAATTTTATAGAATAATTCTGGTTTGTAAAAATCAACAATATTTGTGTAAAATTTCAATGAATATTCATCAATTTGTCCTGAATTTTCAACTTTACCAATTTCGTAAATTTCTGCAGAATTTTCGATATCAGCAAGTGGAGAAAGGTTCTCACCCAAATGGCGATAATTAAAAATAATCTTCGTATTGAACAATTTAGGGTTGATAACAAATTCGATATTGCCTGCGTAATCAATAGTATCTTTATCACTTTTAAAATATGTATAAAACCATTCTGCATTGAAATAAAATTCATTTTTTTTATAATTTAATTGAAAATCTAAATTTGTTCTATCTTCTGCGATTTTGGTAGAATCAACAGAAAGTGGGTTTGTAGCATCATCATTTTGCATCATTAAATGACTCATTAACTTTATGTTTTCACTAATTGCAATTTCAGCAGATGTTAAATATAGATTTTGCTTAAAATTTTCGTCTGAATATTGAAAAACAACTCGAATGTGCGATGATGAAGATATGAAATGTAAATTTGTAAATGTCATGCTTCCATCAGTGTAATCAATGGTGTAATCTGTCCCACGCTCTATTTTTATACCATTCAAAAAAACAGATTCAGAAGCAGGGACAATCTGAATCCCAATCGAGTTTACTTGTATAAAATAAGGACCTTGTTTGGCTTCTTCAGCATCAATAATGACTGTTGTATTCTTCCCTTTGGAAATCGCCATTGCTCCCAAAAACTTATGTTTATCTTTCCAACCAAGCTTTACACCTTCAAATTTTGAGTTAATATTCAAAAATTTTGTGTCCGAAAATTGCATCTCCAAATCACCAAATGCTATATCGTAGTTTTCGCCGTAAAGCTTCAAATAAATATTATCAATTTCACTGATATATTTGGAATTACCTTCAGGTGTAATAGGTGATTCGCTATCAGTTAATTGTGCTTTAAGTTGCATACTTTCGCTAATATTTCCATCAATTTTGAGAAATAAAGATTGATCAATTTGTGGCTCTCCATCTGCGACAGAAACAATAATTGTTTTATTTCCACTAATTTTAATATTCGAGTCATAATGAAAAACTTTTTTGAGCTTTATTAAAGAGTTATATTCTAGTGAATCAGTATAATTTAAAGGTAGATAATAACTAAATTTACTCAACAAACTTTTGGGATAAATCAAAAACTCAATGGTAACTTTTCCAACTGCTTTTTTGAAAAAGATTTGCCCTTTTTGATAATCAATTTGATAATCATCATTTTTAATAAATTGGAGAGAATCATTAAATATTTTTTCCGAGTTGATAATGATGTTTTTTTTGTGTAAATCATAAACTTGTGGATTTTTGATGTAACTCCGTCTTTGCTGTACCATTGGTGAAATAAAGCTGTAACCTTCCAAAAATACAGATGCAAACAAAAATAACGCAATTATTAAATGTCTTTTTTTCATGAATTCTTTTCAATCTTCTTTTGAATCGAATCCATTTTATTTGCGTTTTGAAGTCAAGCGATAAAATACTTTAACTAATCTCCCACTGGAAATTCATCAATCAAGCCAACCACATATTGCAAAATTAAAGAAGCATCATAAGTTTGAATGATGCCATCACCATCTACATCGGTAGCGAGAATTTGATTTTCATTAAAATCAATTAAACCCACCGCATTTTGAAGTGCTAATGATGCGTCGTAAATTTGAATTTCGCCGTTGCCATCTACATCTCCATAATTTATCTCAAAATAAAATGTTCCCATTTCTACAATGCTTCCATCTGGATCGAGCGGTGAATCTGGATTACCAGCATTTATACAAGGAGAATTAAAAGTTAAATGATAATCATCATTTTCTGCATCAATAAAAAGCGGATCTGCGTCTATGTTGCCTGCATCCCA
>CAZWYK010000030.1:0-10817 GCA_964638205.1 uncultured Candidatus Cloacimonadota bacterium
TTTATAGTTTGTGAATTGTCAAGGGGAATTTCGGGAAGTGCAGCGTGGTTAGTTGAAACAGTTGTTTATGATATTATGGGTTCTGTACTAAAAATGGTACCCCCGAGCCGATTCGAACGGCTGACCTTTTCCTTAGGAGGGAACTGCTCTATCCAGCTGAGCTACGGGGGCAACTCGTGAAACATTTTTTGGGATGGTTTGCGTGTCAAGTTTTTAGCAATAACAAATATTTACACCCCGAGTAAACTTGAATTTGTGATTTTTACTTTACAACATTATTCCATTAAAAAAAATGCACTATCTTTGAAAAATAGATAAGGGGATAATATGAAGGTTTCCGAAAAAATAGTAGATCTCGAGAAAAGAGAGCAGAAAGTTAGAGAGATGGGTGGTGAAGCTCGTGTTGAAAAGCACCGCAATAAAGGTAAGCTGACAGCTCGTGAACGGCTCAACATTCTTTTTGATGAAGGTACATTTAGGGAAATAGATATGTTCGTGAAACATCGTTCCACCAACTTTGGCATGGAAAAAGTGGAAATCCCGTCCGATGGTGTGGTTACAGGGCACGGCTTGGTCAATGGCAGAGCGATTTTTGCCTATTCACAAGATTTTACTTCGCGGGGTGGATCACTCGGCGAGAAACACGCAGCCAAAATTACCAAAGTGATGGATTTGGCAATGAAAGCTGGTATTCCCATTGTGGGAATTAACGATTCTGGTGGTGCACGCGTGGAAGAAGGCATTGATGCTTTGAAAGGTTACGGTGATATCTTTTTCCGTAACTCCCGTGCTTCTGGCGTAATCCCACAAATTTCTGTAATTATGGGACCTTGTGCAGGGGGTGCTGTCTATTCTCCTGCGATGACAGACTTCATCTTTATGGTCAAAGAAAAAAGCCATATGTTCATCACGGGGCCGAGCGTAATCGAAACCGTAACGGGTGAAAAAACAACATTTGAAGCATTGGGTGGTGCTATGACTCATAACAGCAAAAGTGGAAATGCCCATTTCATCTGTGAAAATGATGAAGATGCCCTCGAACAAGTTAAGAAAATGTTAGAGTTTTTACCAAACAACAATATGGAAGATCCGCCCAATTTGAATCTCGGTGATGACCCCAAAAGAATTTGTGAAAACTTAGATACCATTATTCCAGATGATCCCAAAGCTGGATACGATATGAAAGAAGTAATTCAAACGATTGTCGATGATGGCGATTTTTTTGAACCGCACGAGTTTTACGCCCAAAATGCACTCATCGGTTTTGCCAGATTAAACGGGCGACCAGTTGGGATTATTGCCAATCAGCCAATGTTCTTGGCAGGTTGCCTCGATATCAATGCGTCTGATAAAATTTCTCGTTTTATTCGGTTTTGCGATGCATTTAACTTTCCTATTATCACTTTCGTGGATGTGCCGGGATATTTACCAGGTACAGATCAAGAGTGGGGTGGCGTAATTCGACACGGTGCAAAATTGTTGTGGAGTTATGCCGAAGCAACCGTTCCCAAAATAACCGTTACAACCCGAAAAAGTTACGGCGGTGCTTACATCGCGATGAGTTCGCAACATCTTGGAGCGGACATGTTATTTGCTTGGCCATCTGCTCAAATTGCCGTGATGGGAGCTTCGGGAGCAGTGAACATTGTGGCATCATACCGTCAACAAATGAAGGATTCCAATGACCCCGAAAAGAAGCGGGCAGAACTAATCTCTGAATATGAAGATGCATTTAATACACCGTATATTGCAGCCGAACGAGGCTATCTCGATGCCGTTATAAAGCCCAGCGAAACACGCATCCGTCTCATTGATGCTCTCGAGATTATGGCAACGAAACGCGAAGTGATTCCACCTAAAAAACACGGAAACATTCCACAATAAATTGGTGAAACATAATGAAAAACAAAGATAAGAAGTTGAAGGCTGCCATTTTGGGAGTAATCAAATTCATCCAAAGAAATAAACAGAAAAAAGAAAACTTATGGGCAAAATCTGGTCGTAAGATGGCGATGAAAAATAGTGAAATGGTGCAACGAAGAGGAAGTAGATATTAAATTTTGATACCATTAGATGAAAAGTAATGTCAAAAAGAGAGGATAAATGAAAATGGATAATCACGGCATTTTAGAAATGACAAAGATGAATTACGATGCAAATCGTCCGAATGCGAAAAACCCGATTAAAATTCAAGACGTAAGTTTGCGCGATGGACATCAAAGTATATTTGCTACGCGTGGCAGAACGGAAGATATGATTCCAGTTGCAAAAATGTTGGACGAAATTGGTTTTTACTCGTTAGAAGCGTGGGGTGGTGCTACATTTGATGTGATGCACCGTTTCTTGAACGAAGACCCGTGGGAACGCATTCGTACCTTGAAGAAACACATCACAAAAACACCACTTTCGATGTTGCTTCGTGGTCAAAATTTGGTGGGATACCGCAATTATGCAGATGATGTGGTGGAAGCATTTGTGCAAAGTGCTTGTGATAATGGTATCGATATTTTCCGTATTTTTGATGCCTTGAACGACTTTCGTAATTTCGAGACAGCCGTCAAAATTGTGAAGAAAAATGGTAAACACTTTCAAGGTACAATTTGCTATTCGCTCACAGAACCTCGTATGGGTGGCGAAACTTATAATATCGATTACTATCTTGAAAAAGCCAAGCGGTTGGAAGAGATGGGAGCAGACAGTATTTGCATCAAAGATATGGCAGGACTTATCGCACCTTATGACGCATATAATTTAATTGTCGCGCTCAAAAAACAGACGAAGATACCGCTTCATTTACACACTCACTTTACATCTGGAATGGCCGACCTCACACTTTTGAAGGCGATCGAAGCTGGTGTGGATATTATCGATACATGTATGTCACCATACGCATATCGCACTTCCCATCCAGCGGTGGAACCGCTTGTTATCTCCCTCCTTGGAACAAATCGCGATAGTGGGTTCGACATTAATAAACTGGCGGAGATTTCCAAAAAGATGGAAGAAGTTATTCCTAAATATAAACACCTTCTCGATGATACAAAAAATGCGATTATCGACATTAATGTGATATTACACCAAACGCCGGGCGGAATGCTTTCTAACTTGGTAAACCAGCTTCGACAAATGGATGCACTCGATAAATTGAATGATGTTTTTGAGGCACTTCCAAAAGTGAGAAGAGAGCTCGGGCAAGTACCACTCGTAACGCCAACGAGCCAAATTGTGGGTACGCAAACGGTGAATAATGTGCTTTTCGATGAAGATGAGAGCTATACAAACATTACGGAACAGGTGAAAGACCTTTGTTTTGGACTTTATGGAAAGACGACGCTGCCGATCGATGAGGCTGTGCAAAAGAAAGCATTGCAGAATTATCCGCGTGGTAAAACACCAATTTCGGTACGACCTGGTGATACATTGAAAGCTGAAATGCCACAAGTTCAAGCCGATTTTAAAGATTTGGCTAAAAATATGGATGATGAAGTTCTCTGTGCACTTTATCCAGTTACTGGTAAGCGTTTTCTCAAATGGAAATACGGCTTGGCAGAAGTTCCTGCCGATGTAAAACCAAAAACAATGGCAGAGGTGGAAGCTACCAATGAATTGGTGCAAAAAGCACTTTCTGGCAAATTGACCGATAAAACTGATGCCCCCGACAAGCCAGCCAATGCCCAAGCCTTCGATGTCTTCGTGGATGGTGAGTATTTTAAGGTGGAAGTGGCAGATAGTGTTTCTCGTCAGAAAAGCGGTAAGAAAAAGAAAGCAAAAAAAACAGAGATTGTGAGTGGAAACGATATCGTTGCCCCAATTCCCGGCATGATTGTGGAATTTAAGAAAAAAGTTGGTGATGAAGTGAAAGCTGGTGAAACTATTGTCGTTCTAGAAGCGATGAAAATGTTCAATAATTTAGACGCAAAAGTAGATGGCGTCATTAAAGAGATAAAATTTGATACTGGCGATTCCGTTGCAAAAGGCGACCTGATTGTGGAAATAGTTTAAAATGATAAAATACAAGCACCGACTTTTTGAGTAGGTGCTTGTATTTGACTTATTTAACAGCTTACGTTTTTATGTTCAAACCATAATACAAATGGTCAAAGAGTGTTCCGCTCAGATTAACTACTTTTGGGAGTTTGCCCCACTTGACGAATCCAAATTTTTCCATCAGCTTAATGCTTGCCAAATTTCCTTCAATAATAATTGCGAATAAATTATTAAATTGGAGTTTGTCACACATTTTAATTACGTGTATAATTAGGTTTGTAGCTACTTTTTTACGATGGTAATTTGAATGAACATAGTAGCTAATTTCTGCAGTGTGTTGCAAAGCTTCCCGCCCCGCCCGGTATGCACTAATAGATAAATAGCCAACAATTTTGTTGTCAATTTGAGCCACTATAATGGGGTATTTATGGCTTGGATGAGCATCGAACCAAGCTTGGCGATTCTCCTTGGTTACGAAAGATGTGTCAGCAGTTTTTCCGCCAATTGCAATCGCTTGATTGTAGATTTCTAGTAATTCTTGTAAATCTTTTGCTTTTGCAATTCGAATGTTCATGACGTCTTTTACAACTCTAAATTTTCTTTAAACTTTAGTTCAATTTCCACCACCACAAGTGGTAGGTGATGTTTGATAAAGCGTAATTTCGCAAAATCTTTTTCAGTGGTAAGAATGTAGTCGTACTTGCTAACTTCTAATTTTTGATAATCATAATGGTCTGGAAATGCGTAATGTTTTTCAAATTTCAACCCGCAGTTTAGGATAGTTTTTTCAAATGATCTTGGTGTTCCAATAGCAGAAAGTAGAGCCACTTTTTTATTGTGCAAATCACTCTTTGAAATATTTTTTCCATTTTGATTTGTAAAATTTTTTACTTCGTATTTTGTGTGTAAAATAGGTTTGTTATATTTGGTAATTTGGGCTGGAATCTCGTCGTCACCATTGTAGATGATATAATCGGCATATTTGAGAGCAGAGAGTGGTTCACGCAAAAAACCAGCAGGCAAAACAAATCCGTTACCAAGTTTGGTAATGCTATTGAAAATGATAAAATCTAATTTTTTTTTTATCTTCAAGTTTTGAAAAGAGTCGTCGAGAATAATGTAATCTAAATCGGGAAATTTTGCAAGCAGGAGTTCAATTGATTTTTGGCGATTTTTTCCGACCACAACGGGAATATTTTTTAGTTTTTCAGCGAGTAAAAAAGGTTCATCACCTGCATCTTTGGCACAATCAAAAATTTGTTTTCGATCTGAAATAATGCGATTACTTTTTTCAAATTTACCCTTGTAGCCACGGTGAGAAACGGCAACTTTTTCTCCTTTCGTAACAAAATATTTGGCAAGATAAATTGTGGCTGGAGTTTTTCCACTGCCACCGCTAACGATATTCCCAATGCTGACAATTTTACATCTTGCTTTGAATTTAGGAAAAATTATTTTTCTGCGAATAATTTGTAATAGTGCAAATTTCCACGCGATAGGCAACAATAAATATGATAAAAATGAGCGATTTAATAAGTGCCTTTCAATCATTTTTTGCATCAAAATTCAATTCCTTTTCTTGCTGGAATTCCTTTCTCAAAATAGTGTTTCATTTCTTTCATTTCAGTTGCGAGATCAGCTTTTGCTAAAACCTCTTTTGATGCGTGCCGTCCTGTCATCACGATTTCAGCGCTTGTTGTTAACTCCATCAATTCGAGTTGTTTTTCCACAGCTAAAAGTTTCCAACTTACAGCTACATTAATTTCGTCGATAATGACTAAATCATAGTGATTTGATAAAATTGCTTTTTTAGCTTGCGTATAGCCTTTTTCCGCTTCTTTAAAATCTCTTTTTGTTGGAGTTTTGGGATTAACAAATTCTTTTGTGCCAAATTGGAAAATATCAATATTTAAAAAGTTTTTTAAAAACAAAATTTCACCAAAAGCTGCGTTTTTCATCAGCTGGATTATGCAAACTTTGTTGCCCCGCCCTAGCATGCGAATTGCCAATCCAATTGCTGCGGTCGTCTTACCTTTTCCATTTCCAGTGTAAATTTGCACCATAAAACCCTCTCAGTTTTTCATCCAACCTGAAATATTAGATGCATTTTGATGTCAAATAAAAATTGACACTAAAGGGATAATCGGAACTTTTGCACTCACGAAATGGAGAGTTTATGAAAAAACTAAGATTGTTTTTTATTACGTTGTTTTTGAGGATAAAATTTATCATTATCTTAAATTTCAAAAAATTAATTTTAAAGATAAAAAAAATTGATTTTGGACCATATTTATACATTTTGCCAGCAGCGATTATTATTATCGTTTTTCGATTAGTGCCAATAATTTTGTCATTTATTGTCAGTTTTTACGAATGGACAATAACGGGACCTGGCGTATTTGTTGGATTTGCAAATTATATAGAGATGATGCGTGATGGCGAGTTTTGGCAGTCACTTTTAAATACCCTAAACTTAGTGATTTTTGTAGTACCAATGAGCTTGATTTTATCACTTGTTTTTGCTAATTTTTTAAATGGAATTACAAAACTAAAAAGCCTTTTTCGATCGATATATTTTATTCCGACCGTTACCTCGATGGTAGCAATTTCGATTGTTTGGAAAATAATTTTTAACCAACAAACAGGTTTGGCAAATTTTTTTCTTTCAAAATTCGGTTTCGATCCGATGGGTTGGTTAGCAGAAAGTCGTGGTATTTTCGATATATTTTTTTCTAGTTTTGGATTAAATTTTTCGGCTTTTATTAGCTCTATTTCAAATACAATTGGTGTAAACTATAACGCGATTTACTTAATTTTTGGGGGACCATCTCTGGCACTTTTTTGTATTATCATTGTGACTATTTGGAAAGGGCTTGGTTACAATACCATTATCTATTTGGCTGGTTTACAGAACATCCCAAAGGTCTATTACGAAGCTGCCGATATTGATGGTGCTGGCAAAATTAAGCAGTTTTTCAAAATTACTTGGCACCTTGTTTCGCCGACTACTTTTTATGTTTTGATGATGACAACGATCGTTACCTTTCAGGTGTTTTCCCAAATTTATTTGATGACGGGACCACCAGTTGGAGGACCACTCGGAACAACAAAAGTAATCGTTTATTTCTTGTTTGATAAAGGTTTTGGCGAGAGTAATAATTTAAGTTATGCGAGTGCGGTGGCACTAGTTTTGTTTGGTATAATTTTAAGTTTAACCTTGTGGCAGAAAAAGATGGAAAAAAAAGTGCATTATTAGGATATAACTATGAAAAAAACAATAACTTACACGATTTTGACGATTTGCGGATTGTTGATGATAATTCCATTTATTTGGATGTTGACCACTTCGGTAAAATCTCAATTAGAAGTAAACAAAGGTAATGTTGGTTTTTTGCCGATTGAAAATTATAAAATTTACAACGATGGCGAAAAAGAGTATTTTGTAACGGTTGTCAAGACGGCTGAAGATAGTATTGTAGCACATCTTTTTGATGAAACTATGGTGCGTGTAGCAACCTACAAAAAAATAGCAAGCAATCAAATTACAGAAAAAAAAGAGTTTAAATTACACTTTGAAAATTTCACGAATGCTTTCAATAAAGTGCCGTTTAAACGTTACTTTATCAACACTCTATTTGTCTCTTTTTCGGTTGTAATTGGCGTTCTCATTACTGGTTCGTTGGCGGCTTACGCCTTTGCGACAATGCGTTTTAAAGGGCGTGATTTTATCTTTTATCTTTTCATTAGTATGATGATGGTGCCACAACCAGTTTACCTCATTCCATCTTATGTTTTGCTAAACCATCTTGGCTGGATCGATACATATCAAGCTTTGATAATCCCGTGGATTGCCAATATTTTCACGATATTCTTGCTTCGTCAACAGTTCAAAACAATACCATCAGCCCTTTTTGATGCAGCTCGAATTGATGGCTGCGGTAGATTTCGTACTTTATGGACACTTGTTTTACCACTTTCAAAATCGGTGATTGTGACTTCTGCTATTTTTGGGTTTATTGGGAGTTGGAACAGTTTTATGTGGCCACTCGTGATGACCGATAGTCCAGAAATTCGTGTTTTACAAGTTGGATTGAGTTATTTTTCACAAGAATCTTCTGCCCAAACTTCGCTTTTAATGGCGGCATCTACTTTTAGTATTTTGCCATTAGTTTTGCTTTTCCTAGTTTTGCAAAAGCAAATTATCGCCAGCTTTGCATCGAGTGGTTTGAAAGGATAAAGTGAAAAGAATTTTAATCATTGGCAGCGGTGGTTCTGGAAAATCTACATTTGCCAAAAAACTTCACAAAAAATTGAACCTTGAATTGATTCATTTAGATAATTTGTTTTGAAAACCAAATTGGGTACAAACACCTAAATTGGAATGGCATAATGTTGTTCAAGAACTTATTCAAAAGGAAAAGTGGATAATTGACGGCAATTTTAACAGTACTCTCGTAATGCGTATTGAAAGAGCTGATACTGTCATTTTTCTTGATGCGAAGCGAAAAACTTGTTTATGGAATGTAACCAAAAGAATAATGAAAGGAAAATATTTTAAGGCGAAGCGAAGTGATCTAACAAGAGGTTGTAACGAAAAATTTGATGCAGAGTTTTTTCGCTGGATTTGGAATTATAATAAAAAAATGCGACCACATTATTTGAAGTTATTGAACTCATTGAAAGATAAAAAACAAGTTATAGTTTTTAGAAATTACAAGCAACGAGATAAATTTTTAGCTAAATTACGAAAGGAGAATTAAGTATGTTAAAAATTAGAAAATTTGATTTTTCAGAAAAGGATTATGAAAATTTTATTAAAATAAACAGTGCAATTTGGCCAGATCAAAAAGAGACTGTTGAACAATTAAAATTTGCTGATAAAATTCGTGATAAAAAAACAGAACATCAAAGATTTGTTGTTGAGTTAGATGATTTAATTATTGCTAAAATGACAGTTTCAAAAGCAATTTACACAACTACAAAAGGAAAATATTACTTTAATATTGAAGTTTTACCAAAATTTCAAAGACAAGGAATTGGCTCAAAACTTTATGAAAAAATGTTCGAATTTGTGATGCCGAAAAATCCGCAAAAATTATCAACATATTCGCGTGAAGATAAGGAGAATGGTATTGCTTTTTTGAAAAAAAATGGATTTAAAATGGTTTTACGAGACCCTGTTTCAGAGCTTGATTTGATGAAATTTGATTTTAGTAAATTCCAAAAATATGTTGATTTTGTAGAACAACAGAATGTTAAGTTAATTCCACTTTCAGAAATTATGGAAACAGATGGAAATTGGCAACAAAAATTGTATCAGCTTGATATTCAAATTGAAGCGGATATGCCAACGACGGATCCATTTAAGGCACCGTTTTTTGAAAAGTGGAAGAAAAGCCATTTAGAAAGCCCACAGTTTTATCCGAAAGGTTGCATTATTGCGGTTGACAATGATGAGTTTGTGGGGCTGAGTATGTTGGCAAAAGTGCTTTCTGATAAAACTAAAATGGAAGTTTGGTCAACTGGTGTGGTGCGAACTCATCGCCGCCGAAAAATTGCCACCGCACTAAAAGTGTTGGCACAGCAAAAGGCGATAGAGTATGGAGCAAAAACAATTATTACCGATAATGAAGAAAATAACCCAATGTACCAAATTAACTTAAAATTAGGGTTTGAGCCGAAGCCAGCTTGGTTGGCGTTTGAAAAGACAAATTTATAAAAATCTTGACTCAGCAAGCCTCGAAATAAGTTTGTCTCAGTTGAATTAGATGATGCAACGGAAAACGAAGCAACCCGCTTCTACCTTACGGTTTCTGCGATTGCAGGATACTTGTTAGGGTCGTGCTAGAGTCTCTTTTAGAAGAGAATTTAACTTGTAGCGGGTGGGTATATCCACTCGTTTTTTTTATGTGCAGAAATAAAGGAGGAATTTATTTCAATACGGTATCGAAGAGGTAGGGCTAGAACAAACCCAAAACCGAAAAAAGAAAGAGTTAATGGTCAAATTAGCGTGAGTAGTGTTAGATTGATTTCTGAAACTGGTAAGCAAGTTGGCGTGGTTTCCGTCACGGAGGCGTTGAATTTAGCAAATCGTGCCGGATTAGATTTGGTCGAAATTTCACCAAATGCTAACCCTCCAGTTTGTAAAATTTTGGATTTTGGACAATATTATTATCAGAAAGAACGAAAAATGCGTGATGCCCGCAAGCATCAACATATTGTTCAAGTAAAAGAGGTGAAATTCACACCTTCAACAGATAATCATGATTTGGAATTCAAACTGAAACATGCTTTGAAATTTTTGAAGCAACATCATAAAGTTAAGTTTACGATTTGGTTTAGAGGGCGACAATTGGCTCACAAGGATATTGGACAGAACCTTTTGGATAAAGTTTTGGAAGAATTGAAGCCAATCATCGAGGTGGAAGGAAGACCAGTAAGTGCGGGTAGAACGCTTTCTATTACTGTTTCACCACATCGAGATATTGATAAACTAATAGAAGATTTTGAAAATAAAACGAAAGAGGAATAGAGAGGTAAATAATGCCAAAATTAAAGACAAGAAGAGGAGTTGCGAAAAGATTCAAAGTAACTGCTAAAGGAAAATTAAAAAGAGCTCATGCTTTTAAAGGTCACATTTTGACCAAGAAAAGTGCGAAAAGAAAACGCAATTTGCGACAAGCTGGATTGGTTCACGCAGCTGATGAAAAACGAATGAAGAAAATGTTGGGAATGTAGAGGAGATTTGATATGCCAAGATCAACAAATAATGTAGCAGCAAAAAGACGCAGAAAAAAATATTTGAGAGCCGCCAAAGGTTACGTAGGCGG
>CAZWYK010000031.1:0-8699 GCA_964638205.1 uncultured Candidatus Cloacimonadota bacterium
TAGTTGACGAAGAATTGTCCGAGATTTCGCAAGCTGAAATTTCCGAATTTGTCGAAGGCTCTTTTTTAGAAAATGCTCCTCTTATCGGTGTTTCAGCGGAAACGGGTGATGGTATTGAAGAGCTATTACAAGCTATTTCTCGGCTAACTGAAACGATTCCAGCACGAGATTCGGCAGGTGTTTTTCGAATGTATATCGATCGAGTTTTTGTAAAAAAAGGTTTCGGAACAATTGCGAACGGCTCTGTAATTTCTGGTAAAATAAAAAAAACAGATAAGATTTTTATTTTACCGAAAAATAAGGAGATAAGAATTCGTAGTATGCAGCGTCACGGTAGTGAAACAGACGAGATTTATGCTGGAGACCGTGCTTCTTTCAATTTGGTTGGTCTCAAACAAAAAGAGATTCAAAAAGGGATGCTTTTGTCCGATAGAATTGTAGAATCGACGAAATTAATTGATGTAAAAATTACCATTTTTAATGAAATAAATCTCGGACTTTGGAATCAAGTTATTTTTATTTTGGGAAGCAATCATTTGGTGTGTCGTCTTCATTTATTAGATCAAAATAATTTATCGAATGGTGAAAATTGTTTAGCACAAATTTATCTTCCACAGGAAATAGTCGCATTCTTAGGTGATAAATTTATTATGAGAAATTCATCTGGAAATACTACCATTGGTGGCGGTGAAATCATTGACCCACATCCACTTCACCATCGTCGACGCAGAAAACAACAAATCGAAATTGTGAAAGAAATTGCTTTTGGCGGATTGAAAAGTATTATTTCTGCTGAAGTTAGAAAATCTGAAATTCCAATTTCACATTTTGAAATTGCCCAAAAACTAAATCTTAACGCAGATGATTTGCTCGAAACGATTTTCCAAAAATTATCTAACGACATTGTTTTTTACCAGACAGAAAACGAAATAATTCTTCTCTCAAAAAAACAAAACACAGCGTTGCAAAATAAGATTTTGACGGGTTTGCAAAATTATCATCGCAAAAACCCTCTTTTGGAAACGGGACGAACTTTCAAAGAAATTTCTGGTATTTTTGGTGAGAAACAAACGGAAATTACCAAAAAAACTTTGCAGAAAATTTTGGTAAGTTTAGTGGAAAATAACAAAATTTTGAAATACCAAAACAGCTGGGTTTTAGTATCACATGAAGTGAAAATTGATGCCGAAACAAAATTAGAAATCGAGAAAATAGAAGGTTTTATAAAATCTCAAAAAAATAATTTTGTTGAAAAAAATGAAATATTGAATTTTGGTAAAAATAATAAGATAGTAGACCAAAAAATTAACTCGATTCTCACAAATTTAACTGCCACAAAACAAATCTATTTTCTGCAAAACAAAATATTTTCGGCTGATTTTTTGCAAAGATGCCAAAAAATATTGGTGAAATTTTTAACTGAAAATGAAGTTGGTATAAAAACATCGCAATTTAGAGATTTAATTGCTTCAAATCGAGGTGCTACCATTATTATTTTGGAATATTTTGACAGTGAAAATATTACGCTTAGAAAGGGCGATTTTAGATTTTTAACGAATAGATTTAGAGAGACATTATGATGGATATTCAAAAAAATATTGAAAACCTGAAAATTAGAATTGCAAAATCAGCACTAAATTCTGCTCGAGATATTGGTGAAATTCAGCTGCTTGCTGTTACCAAAACTCATTCTGCAGAATCGATCAAAATTATTTTACAAAATGGACTAAAATGTATTGCCGAAAATAAAATTCAAGAAGCAAAAGAAAAGCTACCAAAATTGCAAAATTTGTACGATGAATTTCATTTTATTGGGCATTTACAATCGAATAAAATAAGACAGCTGATGGAACTAAAACCAATATTAATACATTCGATAGATAAAGTGTCTACTGCAAAAAAACTGAATGATTATCTTTTTAAAAATAATTTGAAACAAGATGTCTTGATTCAAATTAATACCTCAAATGAAGCGAGTAAATTTGGAATTCAACCATCAAAAATAGATGCGTTTATCGATGAAATTACACAGCTGTCAAACATCAAAACAATGGGTTTAATGACAATTGGAAAATTTACTTCAAATGAAACAGAAACTCGGAATAATTTCAAGAAATTAAAAGATATATTTGAAAATTTAAAGAGAAAAAACTTGCCGAATTTAGAGATGAAATATCTTTCGATGGGAATGACGAATGATTTCGAAATTGCGATAGAAGAAGGTGCAAATATTGTTCGCATCGGTAGTGCAATCTTTGGCAATAGGAATTATTAAAGGAGAAATTATGGGAAATTTTGTAAACATCTTGATTATACTTGGTTTAACGCTGATTTCATATGGGATAGGTTGTTTTTCTACAGCTCGATTTATCGCAAAATCTTTCAAAAGTTTAAATATTTATAAGGTGGGAACAGGGCACCCCGATACGCAAAATATCTACTCAAATATTAGCAAAATTTTGGGAGTTTTTGCTGGTTTGGTCGATTTCACAAAAGTATACTTTTATCTGACCTTACTGAAATTTATTTTCAATCAGCCGGAAATTATCAATATTGTTGGAAATGTGGGTACGGAAGAGTTATTATTTATTTATGGTTTTGGAATGATATTAGGACATTGTTTGCCAGTAACACATCATTTTAAAGGTGGTCGTGGACTTTTCACTTACATGGGATTCATTGCTTTTTTTATGCCATTCTCAATTATTATAGTTGCAATTTTAACGATTATTTTTATATTAGTCTTTAAGCAAATCAGATTTGCTCAATACATGATTGTCATTTTACCGCCTTTTATCATCTCATTTTTTGGCAAATTTATAGGATATAACTCGGAACTCGACACAAGAATATTTGTTGTCGCAGCGATTATGATGGCTATTGTTAATGTTGTGGTTTCTAAAAAGAAGGGGGAAATATAATGAAAATTATCGAAGTAAAGTCGAAAAAAGAGTTGCTTAAGTTTATCAAATTTCCGTTTGAAATTTATAAAAATGACGAAAATTGGGTTGCTCCACTCATAATGGATATGAAAAACTTTTTCAATCCAAAAAAAAATCCTTTCTTTGAACATTCGGAAGCACAACTATTTTTAGCAGAACAAGATGGAAAAATTGTGGGTAGAATTTCTGCTCAAACAAATACTCAACACAATAAATTTCACGATGAAAATATTGGATTTTGGGGTTTTTTTGAATGTGTAGATGACCAAAAAGTAGCTGAAAAATTGTTTGAATCAGCCATAAATTGGCTCAAAGGTAAAAAATGTGAAATAGCACGAGGACCAATGAATTTTTCCACAAATGATGAGTGCGGTCTTTTGATTGATGGTTTCAATTCGATGCCTTTTGTAATGATGACACACAATCCCGCTTATTACCAAAAATTGATTGAGAATTGTGGAATGATAAAAAGTATGGATTTGCTTGCCTATTTGATGCCAGTTACAAAAGCACCTGAAAGATTGGCAAAGCTTTCTGCCAAGATTGAAAAACGTGGTGGTTTTACAGTACGAACACTTAATAAAAAAACGAAAAAAACGCTAAAAAAAGACATTGAAACAGTGTTCACAATTTATTCAAAAGCGTGGGAACGAAATTGGGGGTTTGTGCCGATGACAAAAAAAGAGTTTGATCATTTAGTAATGGAACTTTTGCCAAATATAGAAGCAGATTTAGTTTTTATCGCGGAAGTTGATGGTGAACCTGCTGGATTTTCGGTAGCACTTCCAGATTTTAATTTTGTACTTCAAAAAATGAAAGGTAAACTTTTTCCAATTGGAATTCTGAAAGCACTTTATTACAAAAATAAAATTCCGCGTTTGCGAGTGATTACAATGGGTGTTATTAAAGAATATCAAAATCGTGGAATTGATGCAGTTTTCTATAATAAATCGTTTGAAATGGCGTATAAATTGAAGTACAAATCGGGGGAGTTTTCGTGGATTTTAGAAAATAATTTGATGATGAATCGCATCGCCATACATATTGGTGGTAAAGTTCATAAAAGATATCGAATTTTCGATAAAACGATAACTTGATGTTTGGCATTGCTTTTTTGAATACAACTGTACTGTTTGCTTCGTTAGCAGTTGTAGTTCCGCTTCTAATTTATCTTTTTGCCAAAAAAAAACCACGAAGAATAATTTTTAGTTCGATTCGATTTATCAAAGAAAGTCAACAAAAACAGAAACGTAAAATAAATCTGAAAAACATTCTTTTGCTGATTATTCGAATGTTAATTATTCTTTTCACAATTTTGGCAATTTCGCGCCCAGCCGTAAAATCAGCATTGTTAAAAAGTAGTACAAAGCACCCTAAAACGTCGATTGCCATCATTTTAGATAATTCCTACAGCATGAATTATTTGGTGGATACACAGGCAGATTTTGAAATTGCCAAACAAATTTTATATGAAATAAATGATGAGATTTCTGAAAATGACAACGTGTTTTTATTAACTTTAAATGAAAATTGGAACAATCTTTATGGTGCAATAAATTATGGTAAAATCTCGACTGGGTTAATTGATAAAATCGAAATTTCGTCACAAATTATGCTTTTGAAAGATGTGATAAAATTAGCCGAAAAAAAGTTAAAAGACACCCACTTACCGAACAGGGAAATTTACGTTATCACAGATTTACAAAAATATGAATTTCCCCAAAAAAACGAAATTCCAACTTTTATAATTCCAACTTCAAATTTAGAATGTAGACACAATATTAGTTGCCAAAATGCAAATTTACAACATCAAATTGTGAATGATAATTTACAAAAGCAGCTTAATTTTGAAATTATTAACCATTCCACTATCGAACAAAAAGATGTGGTTTATCAACTGTTTTTGAACGGGAATACCGTCGCCGAAAAAGTTGTTAACTTACAACCGAAACAGCGGAAAAAAATAAGTTTTTCACTCAATGCAGATGCGATTGGTTGGCAAACGGGCTATGTGAATGTAAAGAATGAACGATTGATTTTTGACAACAAAAGTTATTTTAGCTTTTATTTAAATCCGAATCCGAAGGTTGCTGTAATTACTGATGTTACAGAACTTCCTTTCGCATTAAAATCAGTTTTGCAAATTTATTCTAATGATGTAGAATTATTGAATTCAGACAATTTTAATCTTGATAATTTACAGAAATATGACAATGTGATTTTGTACAAAAAATTAAATATCTCAGCAAAATTAGAAAATATTTTAACTAAAATTGACCGAAAAATAATCATCTTAGATGAAAATATTTCAGAAAGTTGGGAGAAATATTTTTTGCGAGTTTTTGAATGTAAATTGACAAGATATAATCATAAAAAGCGAAATCTCAACTTCATCAACAAATATCATGCGGTAACTTCAATTTTTTCCGACAAAAAAAACACGGAGATTCGTAATTTTTGGGAAGTAGATTGCAACTCAAAAATTTTATTACAAACGGATTCAATGCCACTTTCTTTTGAAATGGACAATACAATTATTTGGCTTTTCGATATTGAAAAAAATAATCCATTTTTGTTTAGTTCTATATTTCCGATTTTTGCGTATAACTCCTTGAAATATACAGAATTAAAACGCATAGATGTTTGTCAAATTGGTGGGAAATTTCAGCTCAATTCATCAAAGTTAATTTTGCCAAATGGTGAAGAAATTACGACAAAAAAAAGTTATTTTTATCCTAATAAAATTGGCATTTATCAAAATGGAGAAAACAAAATTGCTGTAAATTTAAACTATGCGGAAAGCAATTATGAAAAAATTGAAAAACTGAAAAATACGAAAGTTCAAATTTTAGACAAAGATTGGAAAGATAAAATTTTACAGTCACGATATGGCTTTGAATTGTGGAAATATCTAATTTTAATGGCGATTTTTTTATTTGCTTTAGAGATGTTAATTATTAAAAAAACGGAACGAAAATAAATGTTTTATTTGACAAAAATAGTATGAATTAACAAATAAATTTTATAAATTAAAAGAGTTGAGGAGATGTTATGGCAGAAGTGATTTTGAGAGGTGTAGAAAAATTTTACGACAATGGTTTTCACGCTGTGAAAAAAGTGGATATTGTGGCGGAAGATAAAGAATTTGTGATTTTGGTAGGTCCTTCTGGTTGTGGAAAAACTACTACACTTCGAATGATTGCTGGTTTGGAAACGATTTCTGATGGCGAAATTTACATTGGTGAAAAAATAGTTAATGATGTCTTGCCGAAAGATCGTGACATCGCTATGGTTTTCCAAAATTATGCACTTTATCCCCACATGACAGTTTATGAAAATATGGCTTTTGCTCTCAAATTACGCAAATATAAAAAAGATATGATCAATAAAATAGTTCATGAATCTGCTCAACTTTTGGAAATTGAAGATTTACTCGATCGTAAACCAAAACAACTTTCTGGTGGACAGCGTCAGCGAGTGGCTTTGGGTCGGGCAATTGTGCGTCAACCAAAAGTTTTTTTGTTCGACGAACCACTTTCTAACCTTGATGCAAAACTACGCGTTCAAATGCGTGCTGAAATCATTAAACTTCACAAAAAACTCGATACGACGATAATTTATGTAACGCATGACCAAGTGGAAGCGATGACAATGGCCGATAAAATGGTGGTGATGAAGGATGGTGTTGTGCATCAAATCGATGCCCCGCTAGAAATTTATAATAATCCTGTAAACCTTTTTGTAGCCGGCTTTATTGGTAGTCCAGCCATAAATTTAATTGAAGGTAAAATTGTCGAAAAAGATAGCAAATTATATTTTTCTGATGGTGAAATTATTTTTGAAATCCCATCTCGCAAAGAATTAAAAAATTATGTTGGAAAAATGGTTGTCTTGGGGATTCGCCCTGAAGATATTTATGATGCAAAATTTAACCAAATGGCAGAGAAACCACAAAATATTGAGGCGGTTTGCGAAGTCGTTGAACCCATGGGTAACGAGTTTATCGTTTTCCTCAAAACAAAAAATGCTAAAATTACAGCTCGTTTTGATCCTAAACATTCACCGTCAATCGACAAAAAAATAAAAATTAGTTTAGACACAAATAAAATTCACATTTTCGAGAAGGAGAGCGGAAATAAGATTTAAAAACTATAACTGATGTTTTACAACCTTCATCAAACGGAGGCAAAATGAAGTTTGTTTTGGTCGCTTTATTGTTTTTTTCAACATCCTTATTTTGCATTGATCTCAACTTATCTCCGTCTGCAAACTTAAATGCTGTTTTTAATCTTGCCCTCATTTCAGATTCACCGTCTGCAGCTACTCAAAATTCAGCTATTGTCAACGCGGGGATAGAAATTTCCACGACTTATCTTTTCAATATGAATGAGTTACCACTTTACAATTTCCATTTTGGCTATCGTTACTTGAAACTCGGATTTCACTTTGGGAACACTATTTTAGAACACCCGTTTTATCGCGAAATAATTAATAAGATCACATTGAATTATGAATTTCGCAACTTTAAGGTGGGCGGTTCAGTGCGTCATCTTTTCAATGAAGTAGAAGATTATCATTCTGCGAATTCACTTGTTTTTGATGGTGGTTTTGTTTGGAAGAATAAACATCTCCAAACAGCTTTTTCGGTTAAAAATTTTACTAAATCTAAACTTGCAAATGAAGAACTTCCCATTTTTTATTTGTGGGAGATGTGCTATTTGGTTACTGAAAAAAGTAAAATTTCACTTGGATTTGAAAAGCAAAACCAGTTTGATTTTTCTTTTAAAATGGGTGCTAGATATGATGTTTTCCAACAATTAACAATTTATAGTGGTTATCAATATCAACCAAATAGGATTGGTGTTGGTTTAGATTTTCATCTCGAAAATTATAATCTAGAATACAGCATTCAAACACATCAATTTTTGGGTATAACACACTACATCACAATTGGTTATGCGTTGTAAAACATGTTGCGTTTTGGGATTATTTGTATTTTACGTTTTTGCAGAAGATATTACAGAAAATATCATTTCTACAGAAAGTGAAATAAATTATGCCACAGAACTTAGTGAGAATTTAGAATTTTTACGAAAAAATCCTATCGATATAACAACTGTAAAAATAAAGAAACTGCGTGAATTGTTATGGCTTTCTGAGACAGAAATTCAGAAAATAATTTTCCATCAAAAAGAAATTTTCAAACTAGCTGATTTACTAAAAATTGGCATTAACGAAATTACAATTTCTGAAATTCAAGATTACATTTGCTTCCAAAAACAAGAAAATTATGAGATTAGTCAAAGATTACGCTTGGAGATGAAAGAGGAGAATGTAAAAGAAAAATCTTGTTTGAAAACTTATCAACGCACCATTGTAACCTCAGAAAATATCAAGTTTGGCTTGCTTACCCAAAAAGACGAATTTGAACATAGCTTAATCGATTTTTATGCGCCATTTTTGGAATTTACCCAAGACGCAATTTTACGCAAAATAATTTTGGGAAAATATCGCCTTGCGTTAGGACAAGGAATTTTGTTTGCTCCCAAACTGGGAATATCTAAAAGTGGGGCTACCACCACATTGCCTATGAAAAATTTTAAACCACTTAAACCATACACAAGTTCATACGAAATTTGGTTTATGAATGGTTTTGCAACCCAATTAAGCTGGGAAAGTTTTTCATTAATTCCATTTTATTCCAATGCGAAATTTAGTGCTAACTTGGCAGATGATAAAATTACTTCCTTCAATGAA
>CAZWYK010000031.1:8722-10659 GCA_964638205.1 uncultured Candidatus Cloacimonadota bacterium
CCGAAAAAATTTTTGGTTCCAGTTTTTGTTTTGAAAAAGATGCTGGCCAAATTGGTTTAAATTTTGCTAAAATAAATTTTGACCATCAATTTGAAAATTCTGCTTATTTAGCTAATTATAGTGCGGTTAGTTTGGATTTTTTGTTTCACAAAAAAGAATTTTCGATTTTTGGCGAAGTTGCCAATTCTGCCGAAAAATTTGGTGGTGTAATGGGCGTCAAATTCGGTGAAGATAAATTTAGGCAGTTAATTTTAACCCGATTTTACGAGAAAAATTTTCCAACTTGGAATGGTCATGCTTTTTCGAGTCAAAGCAAATTTGATAACGAAATTGGGGTTTATTATGGTTTGACTATTCTACTATTTTCACGCACAAGGATTAGTTGTTTTTTCGATGTTTGGCAATTTCCACAAACACAATATTTCGAGAAAATGCCGACTGTTGGTAGCGAAGAATTTTTACAAATTGAACATAAGTTTGATGAAAATAATGTCCGATTTGTGTTGCAACACAAAAATAAAGAAAAATACATAAAGCTGGAAGAAACATTAATTCGTGATTTTCAACGCACAACAATGCGATTAGATTTTTGGCAGAAAATAGGGAAGATGCGTCTCAAAACGCGTGGTGAATTTGTGACGGAATATTTGCAAAATGAACAAATTTGGGAGAGAGGAATTTTGGCTTTTCAGCAACTAAAATGGAAACAGAAAATGTTCGAAACAATTATGCAAATCACAGTTTACCACTCTACTGTACTTCATTATATGTACGAAAATAGCGTCGACGGGGTAATGGAAAATGCCATTTTGAGTGGGGATGGTATTTGTTCTTTTTTACTATTGAAATATAAGTTTTCACCTTCAATGCAATTGCAATTCAAAATTTCCGAAGATTGGCAACAACCAAAAGAAACCAAATTTTATCTGCAACTGGTTAGTAATCTATAAATATTTTTTTGCTTCCTTAAGATCCACGCCAGCGTACAGTTCGATGTATTTTTTAACTGGGCTGGATGCAATTTTTGGAAAGAGCACCTCTTCAACTTGAAAAAAACCAACAGATTCTTTCATATCAACCACAATTTTTATGGGGCGTTTTTCACCTTTCGTGATAAAAACTTTCCGAATTGCACTCGACGAATATTTGTGAATATCACCTCGTTGGGGACGGTCGGTAATAATGGTGGAAATCCGTGCTCTGCCTTGTTCCATATCACAACCATCACCAATTAAAACTAGCCCAGCTTCGAGGGAATGGATAGTTTGTGTTGCCATGTGTCCAAAAATTCCCTCCAAAATAAGTGATTTCAAAATAACTTGTTGGGAAGGTTGGTCGTGATAAAATTTTTGCAAAATCCTAGTTACGATTGGAATGGCAAGCTGCACTCCCATAAATTCGTGTTTGTCACGACAGACAGACATGCCAATGTCGTGCAATAAAGCTGCAATTAAAACGGCTATTTTGCTATCTTCCGCCGTACCAATTCCCTCTTTTTCAAGATTGAATTTGATGTTTGCTTCTTTCAAAAGGTCAAACATTAAAATTGCATTTAAGGCAGCTTTTCGCATGTGAACGGGACCGTGGTCGTTGAATTTTAACCTTTTGATGGAAGTGATATTAGCATAATCTTGCAATTGCTGAATTTCCACGTCGGAAAAAATGAATTTTGCAATTTGCAGAGTTTTACTAGATAAACGCGCCGTAATTTTATTTTCAAAATGAATTTGTTTTACCGATTTTCTCAAATTTACCTCCAAGTTATTCGCCATGTTTTATGATGATGTCATAACTGCAATGGCTTCAAAAAAAGCAATAAGTTTTTTCTGAAAAAAATATTTGACACGCAAACCTTCGTTTTTAGTTTGACGCTCCAATGTGGAAATAGAAGTGAAGTTGGGGGTGTAACTCAGTGGTAGAGTATCTGCCTTTTAAGC
>CAZWYK010000032.1:0-10637 GCA_964638205.1 uncultured Candidatus Cloacimonadota bacterium
AAATATCTTCAGCTTTTTTCATCGCCACATAATCAGCCTTTACAACGTTCCTTTTTGAATGCTCCACATTTAGAACAAATTAGACCACAATAAGCAACAATAATTTCTTTCATTTTACATTCTCCTTTCTAAAATTTATTGAACCAGCGTGCCAAATAATCTTCGATTTCGATGGCAGACTGTGGAAAAACTGTTTTGGCTGGAATAGTTTCGACAAAATAGTTTCCGTATTTTTTTGTTTTAATGCGATTATCCAAAACAAGCACGATTCCTCTGTCTGTTTTGTGACGAATCAGTCGTCCAAAACCCTGTCGATATTTCAAAATAGCGTTCGGCAACATATAGTGCATAAAACTATTTTTTCCTTCTGCTTCCAGTTTTTCCAAAAATGCTTCCACAATCGGCTCGGAAGGTACCATAAATGGTAGCTTGAAAAGGATTAACAATTCGAGTGATTCACCAGGAATATCTACTCCTTCCCAGAAGGAACTCGTGCCGAACAAAACCGAATTTTTGTGTTTTTGGAATTCTTTCAAAATGGCGGTTCGACTCATCCCTTTTCCTTGTGTGAAAAGGGGAATATCTTTTTGCTCAAGATGGTCGGAAAGTGCTTCGTATGCTTCGTTCATATTACGGTAAGATGTGAAAAGTGCCATCGTGCCTGCTTTGGAAATTTCAACCGAGTTTTTGATTATTTCGATGCTTTGTGAGGAGAAAAAACGGTCTTTTGGGTCTGGCAAAAATCCAGCCACAATTACGAGTGCTTGTTTCTGAAAATCGAAAGGTGATTGCACGATTAGTTCTTGCACATCTTCCAATAAATCAAATCCCATGCGTCCCGAAAAATATTTGAATTTCTCACGAATTGTGATGGTTGCAGAGGTGCAAACGAGTGCCTTTAAATTTTTGTAGAGTGAGTCATTCAAAATATTTTCCACATTCAAAGGACAATAAACTAATGTGCCATTTGGATATTTTTTGTCATTCGTTTTTAGAGCTTCCATCCAAAATGCAAAATTTTTCAAATCAGGATTATAGAGAGAGGTTAAAGTGTTGTAATATTCGTTAATTCGCACCGAAATGTTGTCTATAAAATCTTTGTGCTTATCGTAATCGATGAAGAGCTGTTTTTCGATGGTACCAAAAACATCTTTGATGCGCATAATGTGTCGCGATAATTTTTGCCAAATGACAATGATTTTACCTAATTCCTCAAAAACAAACGGAAAATCATCAGAATTTACAATGCGTAATTTACCGAAATTTCCTTTTTGTTCGACTATTTCACCGACTTTTTTGAAAAGATGTTCAAAGATATTTTTCTCGTCTTCTAAAAATGAAATGGTTGTCTCGATTTTTTCCAAAAATTTATCTTTTTGGGAAAATGTGCTTTTCGTTGAAGCAGTTTTCAATCCGACTAAAATGCCAGATTGGTATCGATTTTTCTTTGAATAAAGTTGTGAAAAAAAGTTGCTGAATTCTGGATAAGAGATTTCTAAACCTAACTCTTTTGGTGCCAAATGTGGAATGTTATGTGCTTCATCGATTACTAAATATTTGTATTCACCGAGGGCAGAATTTTGCGATAACATATTTGCTAATAGTAAATGGTGATTGATGATAACAATGTTTGAATCTTCTGCTTTTTTACGAATATTCATTAAATAGCAATCTTGGAAATGGGCACATTTTCTACCTTGACATAAAAAACGATCGGAGACAATTTTTTTCCAAACACGACCATCTCGACTCAAATTAAAAGAGCTATTTTCAGAAATATCGCCAGTTTTGGTAAACTCTTTCCAAACGACTAAATTTAAATAAGATTTTACTTCATATTTACTGAACATTTTTCCAAAATCGAGGGTTGTTTCCAGCCATTTTCGTTGGCAAATATAATTACGACGCCCCTTCAAAAGTGTTGCTTTGAATGGCGTTTTTACAGATTTTTTAATGGTAGGCAAATCTTTACCAAAAAGCTGTTCTTGCAGATTTTTAGTGTTAGTAGAAATGACAACTTTTTCATTGTTTTTGTTAGTATGTAAAATCGATGGAATGAGATATGCCAAAGATTTTCCCACACCGGTTCCTGCTTCTACTAACAGAAACTCCTCGCTCTGAAAATTATGTAAAACCGCTTTTGCCATTTCGATTTGACCTTCACGCAATTCGTATTTTTCAAAATGATTATCCAATAATCCACCGTTTTGGAAAACATGGTCAATGGTAATATCAGTGGGATTTGTGGGGTTGTGTTCAATGTAATTTGGATTTCCAAAAATTATCTCTTTTCCATATTTTTTGTGAAGTAGTGCGGTTTTTTTCTGATGTTCTACGATTTTTCCCAAAAAATATGTGAGTCCAAAATGATCCTTCAGAAAATTAGATACTTCAAAGAGACGGTGATTAACGATAAGGGGGATGTTTCGGTCGACAAATAAAATTATTTCTTGCAGAATTTTACCAGTTGCTTCTGCATCATAAATGGCCCGATGTGCATTTGTTAAATCAATTTTAAAATAATCTGATACCGTTCCCAATTTGTGATTCAAAATGAAAGGTAGGTAAATTCTGCTCAAATCTAAAGTGTCCAAAACTTCATTTGAAATGATGGAAAAATTATTGTCGGCAAGTTTCTGATTTAAAAAACCGATGTCAAAATTTGCATTGTGGCAAACGACAATATCATCTTTGATAAATTCACGGAATTTGGTGAGTGCTTCGACGAGTGAATCTCCTGAATTGAGCTGTTCATCTGTGATGTTGGTAAGTTGTTTAATGAATTTTGGAACTTTTTTTTGTGGTTTTATGAAGATTGAAAAGTGTTCTGATTCGTTATTATCGACAAACCGAACTGCTCCAATTTCAATGATTTCACATTCTGTAAAATCGAAACCAGTGGTTTCTATATCAACCGCTACAAAATCTAAATTCATCTTTTAAAAATCGTCATCTTCGTTGTCAAAATCGTCATCTTCTTGCATCCAATCTGGACAAAAAACTAGTTCTTCTGTTTTGTCCCAACCGTCCACATTTTCCACTCCAAATTTTTCTAAAAGTTCATTTTCCCATAAAGAATAGCGGACTTTGTCGGCGGTAACTTCATACACTAGAACGGGTAGTTTGAATTTTCGTAATTTGTAATCTTCATTTGTTAAATCAAAAAATTCTTGAATTTTTTTAATATTTTTTTCAGCAATCATCATTTGAAAACTCCTTATTTTTCAAAATTTATTGACCATTTGGTCGAGAATAAATTACTCGTTCGCAAAAGTTGCAAATTATGTCAAATAAAAGTAGGAATTATTTTGAAAAAGTTAGAAATTTTGGTTTTATTGACGGTCATTAGTTTGAGTTTATTTTCATTCGAGCCGAAGGTGTCAGATTTTTCGTCACGATATCAATTTGAAATGTATGAGTCTTGGTTAGAAAAAGCTGATTTAAAAACGAATTATCCGGCTGGATTTACCAAAAATAAAATCGTCAAAAGTTTTTCCAAAGAGGGTAAATTAATCTTCGTTGAATACGATTTAAAAAATCAAAAAATTGAGAATCAAAGAGAATCGTTGCCATTTGCATTGCTTCTTCAAGATGAGTTTAAGGTACAAAGTTACATTGAATATTTAGAAAGTTTTATTTATTGTTTAAATACAAATAAAATAGAATATTTGCTAAATTTTGTCGATTTGGAAGAAGTGAAGATTGGCTATTCAGTTTACGAAAATAAAACAGCACTAAAGGTGTTGTTTCGCGATTTTGCCAATCAGCGTGTTGAGGTGGAACCAATTGAATTTTTATCAATTGAAGATGGAATTGGATTTTCCATCCAAACGCAAAAAAAAATCATTACAGTTGTGTTCCCGTCAGATTTAGATGTGGCAAAACTGCTTGAAGAAAAACGCACAAAATATTATAGAAAAATACCTAAAAAAAATGAAGCAAAAGAAGAAAAAATTATAATTATGCAACCGAATATAGTGGCAGAAGTGCCAGAAAAATCGTTAAAATCAAGCACATTGCTCTCTTATATTGATGTGAATTTTGCCACGCCGCCGTCGCGTGAATTGCTAAATAATAAAGTGAGAAATGTGCGGAAATTTTTGGCAGATGAATTTCCGAACCATGAAGTTTCTTTTGTTGCGGATAAGTTTTATTTGAAGAGTAAGAAATCAGCTGACGGGCTTTATGCGGACATGAAATTAGAAGTTATTTTTGGAGAAGATGGTATTGATATTTATGCCTCGACTGATCATGAAATTCGTGAAAATAAATTAATTTTAAATCGTCGTGAAACAATCGATTTGTCAAAACTTTCCCTCACTGAAATTGCCGCAATCTCAACCCAAATTCCACCACTTATTTATGAGCATCGTGCTCTCTCTTCAAAATTATTGAATTTTCTTCTCGTTCACGATAATGTTGCATCAACACTGGTTATTTACGGTGAAGAACGTGAAGTTTACGAGATGGAATCTTATGCAGACTTACTTTTACTTTTACATGATTTTTGGCAAAATGGCGAGATTTATTTTTCCATTTCAGATGTTTTACGGAAAAATGGAAATATCGAATTTGAGGCAATTTTAACTTGTCAAAATGGTGATGAAAAAGATGTAGCCGAAGTAAAATTTCATCTTAATAAAGATTTTAAAATTGACTTAATTATGATGATTTTGCACCCCGAAAAAAAATAGAAAGAGGAATTATGAATATTTTTGAAACACATGCCCACTTAGATTTTGCGCAATTTGATAAAGATAGAGATGAACTTTTACGAAAATGTTTTAACGAAAATGTGAAATATATTATCAATGTGGGAGTGGATGCTAAATCGTGCAAAGCAAGCGTAAAATTAGCGAAAAAATACGAAAATGTTTTTGCCTCTGTTGGTTATCATCCGCACGATGCAAAGGATTTTGATTTGATGTTAATAGAAGAGTTAGCAAAGCACGAAAAAGTTGTGGCTATCGGTGAGATAGGTCTCGATTATTATCGTAATTTATCACCTCGAGATGTGCAGAAAAATGTCTTGCAAAAACAGGTTGAGTTAGCGTTAAAAATAGATTTGCCAATTATTATCCACGACCGAGATGCACACGTAGATATTTACGAAATTCTGACGGGATACAATCCCCCAAAGGTAGTGTTTCACTGTTTTTCTGGAGATGAATTATTTGCTGAAAAAATCATCGAGAAAGGGTGGTTTATTTCATTTACTGGTACAGTAACCTACAAAAATGCACATTTGGAAAATGTTGTCCGAATGGTTCCGAAAGATAAATTTTTTATCGAAACAGATTCACCCTATCTATCTCCAGTTCCCAAAAGAGGAAAACGCAACTCACCACTGAATTTAAGATATGTAATCGAGAAAATTGCCGACATCAAAAGATTACCTCCCAAAATGGTAGCAGAGATGTCATTCCAAAATGCAGAAAATTTTTTCCTAAAAAAAACTTGAACAATAAAAGAGACAAATATTTTTGACACATTAAGAAATGGAGGGTGTATTATGGCAGTAGTAATCAGTAAAGAACTTTGCGTTGGGTGCTCAGCTTGTATCGACACATGTCCAACGGAAGCACTTTCAATGGTAGATGACAAGGCTGTAGTTGACGAATCAAAATGTGTAGATTGTGGCGCTTGCCTCGATGCTTGTCCCACAGAAGCAATTACATTATAGTTTGAAAACTACCCAAGAGTTAAGCCGACTTTTTAGTAAAGTCGGTTTTCTTTTATTGACAGAAGTGGAGCTTTTTAGAAAATGGAAACACTATTTTTCAATATTTAACTATTCATGAGATTATTGAGTTAATTTATCCGAGGTGAGGTAAGATGGAAGATAAAAATTTTGTGATTGATATAGGGAATACGAATATCGTTTTAGGTATTTATATCGGTCAAGATTCAGAATATTTTTGGCGTTTAAAAACGGATGGTAACCAAACGGAAGATGAATATTTTAGTGTAATAAACTCCTTATTTGCAGATGTTTCATTAAGTGTTAATGAAATAAAAAATATTGCAATTTCTTCGGTTGTGCCAACCTTGACGCAGATATTTTCTGTTATGGTGAAGAAATATTTCCCCGAGAGTTCAACAAAAATTGTTGATGTAAAACTAGATTTAGGTTTGAGCTTTGCTGTCGAAAATCCTAATTTTATTGGAGCAGATTTGATAGTTAACGCTTTTGCGGCGAAAGAAAAATATCAAACGAATTGCATTATTTGTGATTTTGGTACAGCAACTACTGTTCAGCTTGTCGGGGCTGATGGCTATTTTTATGGAACTGCCATTATTCCAGGTGTCAAAACCTCTGCCAAAAACCTGTTCCAGTCTGCATCTCAACTTTCTGAAATAAAATTGCAAAAATCCCCAAACATTTTGGGTAAATCGACAAAAGATTCGCTACATTCTGGAATTATAAATGGAAACTTATTTATGATTGATGGTTTTGTGCGCACAATTCGTGAAAAATATGGAAACCTTGGTGAGATAAAAGCAATTGCTACTGGCGGTTTGGCGTCAACAATTTGTGAAAATTCGCGTGAAATAGATTTGATAGATATTGAACTTACTTTAGACGGTCTTAACTTAATTTGTCAAAGATGAAAAAAATATTTTTTCTAATTATTTTGATAATTATTTACAATTTTTCTTTTGCAGAAAGTTTTCGTCCAAATATTTTCATCGAAAATTTTTATAGATTTAACGATAATAGATTAAATTATTTTCAATATGATGCTGGTTTTTCAATTTCCGAATACCACCGAAATTCTTTGGATAATGATTTGGTAGCCCAAAAAGTTGAAATTGATTTTGATGAAAAATTCGTTAAGATTGAAACGGAATTTAACCGTAAAATCACACTATTTCAAACAATTTATGTTTCATTAGATAGTTATTTTCAAAATAATTTTATCGCCATCTTTAAAGAAAAATTTACCGAACAGATTGGTACCATTTTTAAAGAAGAAGAACGAACTGATGGCCAAGGTATTTTGGGGAAAATGGAACTCGATTTTTCACAAATTGGTGTAACTTTACCAAAATCGGTTCGCCGAATTATGGGTAATAAAGTTGGTAGTTTAAATCTTGATGGTAGCCAAAAACTAACCATCGAAGGTAGTAACACAACGCGCGATAATGCCACAATGGGCGAGGGCGATAATGAAAATGATTTCAATATGCGCTTCAAACAAGATTTAGATCTTCGTTTGCACGGTACAATTGGCGAGAAAATTCATGTAAAAGTTAACCACCGTTCTACTTCTGATGAAGATGTGATGCCCACTCCGAGTGAAATTAACATTAATTATGAAGGTATTGATGACGAAGTTGTCAAGCGGATTGATGCTGGCAATATATCACTTTCGTTAAGTGGTTCGCAATTTATTAGTTATAGTGCTTCTTCGGAGGGACTTTTTGGAATAAAATCGGAATTGAAAGCTGGTAATTTGGAATTGACCACAATTTTTGGTAAAGACGAAGCCAAAAAAGACACCAAAAAATATAATGGTAATTCTCAAGCTGATTCAACCGAAATTGAAAGTAGAAATTTTGTGAACAGAACTCACTATTTTATTACACAACCTGCTTCTCTTTTTGAATTGTACGATGAAAATGACGAAGAAGAGCATCCCGAAAGTTGGAATGGCAATGCTATTAAATTAAATGATTTTGGTGACTGGACGGTGAAGAATTCGAATTTATTGCCAAACTCAGAAGAAAATTTCACTCTTTATTTGGATGACCATAACACCAATAATAATACCAATACGATTGCCGGACGCGAAATTGGCGAAGAAGAATATATTTACAATTTTGAGGTGTTGTTAGAAGGGACAGATTATTTTGTGAATTATGATACTGGTTTGATTGTTTTAAATAGAACCATCAATAAACTTTATACGATTGGTACACGATATTTTCAAAATGATAATGATAATACTGAAATTGGTTCATCGGATACTACTGGTGTAACGGTAAGTCTGTTGCGTAAATCAAATCAGGACGCTGATGATACTGATTATTGGGATTTACAAGTTCGAAATATCTACAATCTCGGTATGACTAACATCAAAAATGATGGTTTTAGTTTGAATGTTTTCACAAAAAATGAAGATGGTACTCCCAACTACTATGTGCCAAGCGATGTAGCAGATGGAGACTACTCCCTTTTGAACGATTATTTGCGTCTCGATGGCAATAGAGATGGACTGATAAATGGAGAAGATGCGACCGTAAATTTGGAATCAGGTTTTATTATTTTCCCATTTTTGAAACCATTTTTTGCTTTGAATGATAGCATAATCTATCAGGAAGATTTTGTGAATTACAATGAATTTGAAAATTACATTGCTGTGAAAGGCAATATTGGTCGCGATAAAATTTCGTTAGGTCAAATGAATATTTTACCAAAGAGTGTGGTAATTTACATCGGTCCCGCAAAAGATAAATTAAACGAAAATGTTGATTATGTTGTTGATTACGATTTTGGAATTATTACGATGTTAACTGCGCGTGCAAAAGATCCAGATGTGGAGATCGAGATTGATTATCAATTCCGACCTTTATTTTCGGTGGATAGTCGCACTATTATTGGAATGCGTGCTGATTTGCGGTTTAACGAAAATGCTAAAATTGGCGGAATTTTTGTTTATCAATCTGAAAAAGTGAAAGAGGATAGACCGAAAATTGGTAACGAAAACAGAAGCATTATTTTGGCGGATGTCGATGGCACGCTAGAATATGAACTTCCATTTGTAACGAAATTTATCGATTGGTTACCACTCATAAAAACCGATACAGATTCCAAGATAAATATTTCTGGTGAAGTGGCGATGAGTATTCCTCAGATTTTTGGGAGTGATAAACAGCACGACAAAAAAGAGGCGTATATCGACGATATGGAATCAATTATGGATTCTTATCCACTCGGCGTAAGCAGGGCAACTTGGTCGCCAGCTAGTAAGCCGGCTGGTGATTATTTTGTTGAATACGGTGCTTCAGATATAAATTATTTTATGCCCAAAAATATTTACAAACGCGATGTTTATGATAACGCAACCTTGACGGAAAATGAGGAACGCGAGAAAGTTTCAGTTCTCGTTTGTAAAATGATTCCGCAAGCTCCACCTGGTGCTTCAGATTATTGGTCTGGTTTAATGAAATACATTGGTAACCAAGTGGATTTATCCGAAAAAAAATATTTAGAATTTTTGATAAAAGTAGATACGATAGATTCACAACTGCCAAGTTCAGTGAAGATGCACATAAATTTAGGTACGATAAATGAGAATTTCTACACTTTTACAGATACAGTCGGGGTAGATGGTGAAATTAAGTCGCAGCTTGACAAAGAAGATGGTATTGTTTCTGCAGATGGCATTCTCGACTTTGGAGAAGATGTAGGTTTAGACGGCATTGCAGATGGAGAAGCCGGTGATGATCCGAACGATAATTGGAACAATGAGGAAGACCCACCAAATAGTGAAATATATCCATACATAAATGGTACGGAAGGAAATGGAAAACTTGATTCTGAAGATTTGGATGATAACGGTATTTTGAATGAAGAGGATGTTTATTTTGACTATTCGCTTGATTTATTGGAAGATAGTGAATATCTGCAAAATGATTACAACGGTTGGAGATTATTCCGCATTCCTCTTTTAGACGAAACCGTCGATGAATTTTCATCTGAAGATGGTAAATCGCCAGATTTAGAAAAAATAAGTTATGCTCGCATTTGGTTTGAAATTGATGATTTAACGCAGGTAAAACTTGTTTCACTTGATTTAGTTGGTAATAAATGGCGTGAAATTGGTATTTGTGATGAAAATGGTGTACCAGCAGATACAACTGAAACGATGCAGGTTGGCATTGTTGATAACCAAAAAAACGAGCACTACACACCCGCACCTCACACTGTTATCGAAAAAGATGGTGCCGCAACTTTAGAGCAATCGCTCATTATTGATTTTGAAAATGTGGCAGCAGGCCATTATGGCTTAGTAACACAAGAATTTAGAGAATCTTTTAACCTTCTCAGTTACAACAAAATTCGTTTTTGGGCGTACTGTGAGTCTGAAATTGAAACAGATTCGGTACATTCTGTGATTTTCCGATTGGGTGCAGATACTTTGAATTTTTATGAAATTCAGCACGATATTGAAGTTCGGAATTCCACAAGTGAAATGAATGAAGGTTTTTGGGAAAAAATTGAAATTGATTTTTCTGAAATTACTGCATTGAAAAATATCACTGCAGAAGGTGATACAGTCACTAATGGTCATTTTCGTATGGTGGGAAATCCAACTTTGACGAACATTGAAGAGATGTCACTGGGCTTAAAAGTTTCCGAAAATTTTTCGGGACGCATATATTTTGATGACATTCGGGTAGCAGACCCATATGAAGATATTGGTTTTGCGGCGCGAACTTCCATCAATACCTCGTTTGCAGATTTTTCTACTTTGAATGTAACCTTCAATTGGAAAACGCAAAATTTCCAATCTTCCGCACGCCGAACGACTAGTCCAACATACAACGAGGATTTGAGTTTGAATGTGGTTTCAAAGTACAATTTGCACAAGTTTTTTCCAACGGAATGGGGTTTTAGTATCCCGCTAACT
>CAZWYK010000033.1:0-2160 GCA_964638205.1 uncultured Candidatus Cloacimonadota bacterium
GAGTTTGTATTGCGCTTGTCTAATGTGATACTTAACTTCAACACGACCGCGTCTAAGCACATCACCGAAATATCGTTTAATATCGTCGGTAGTTACACCAAACCATTCCGAAATCTCTTTGTTAGTACAGTACAGTCGTGCTAGGTGAAGAACTTCTTCTTCATCAATCAATACTTCACCGTCTTTAGTTTCAATAATAAAACCTTTTTTAGTGACATCTTGTTCACCAAATGCAAGACTTTCTCTGAGCTTTTTAGACATTATGCAGTTCTATCTTTAACCAAGATGCGCATGTAACGCTCAAATGTATTACCATTAGCAGTTGTAATCGTGTTAGTTACACGGTAAATGTTTGTTAACGAGCCTGCGCTCAACAACACAACTGAATATCTATCAGTGTTTGATGATGAATCGACTGTTAATGCATTAGTATCACCTGCAATTGTCTGTGCAGTCCATGTGCTTGTTGCAATGGTATCGTTATCCAAAAACAAGTTACTAGGGTCTGCCCAATCAAATGTGTAAGGTACAACTTCGGTCGGGTCTTTTTCAAAATAAACACCTTCTCTATCTCTTTTAGCACCACTTCTCGACATAATAATTTCCTATATTAATTCGTTAATACTGATTGTTCGACTTTCTTCACCGATAACAATCGTTCTAGTTTCTTCACCAATCACAATCGTGTTGTGTGGTAGTACCGCTAACATGTCTGCATCAACATCATTACTCGTAATAACATTATGGCTAGCAGTTGCTTTGTGTAG
Source organism: uncultured Candidatus Cloacimonadota bacterium (assembly GCA_964638205.1). GTDB lineage: Bacteria > Cloacimonadota > Cloacimonadia > Cloacimonadales > TCS61 > TCS61. The sequence goes on from CAZWYK010000033.1 coordinate 768, forward strand.
CACATGAGCATCTTCTTCATTACTAAAGATTGTTGCGTGATTAACACTTGCTTGATGGTCTACATAGTATTCATCAAGTCTGTTACTGAACACAATACTAACTGTTGCGGTTGCTTTGTGTAGCACATGAGCATCTTCATCAGCAGTAGTAATTACGTTATGTGAAGCAGTTGCATTATGTTTTACTGAACAATCTTCATCGTTAGTGAATATTACATTTGAGTTGTTAGTAGCGTTGTGTTGTACTGAACAATCTTCATCTGTACTAAACGACATTTCAGAACTACTTGATGCGATATGTCTAACACTAGCATCTTCATCACCGATTGCAATTGTGCTGTGATTTAATTGGTCTAAACCTTCCCAACTTAACCAATCAGTCCAAGTTGATTCATCAGTCCACACATAATCAATCGGTGTTGATAATGTGATGTGATTACTACAATCTTCATCGTTACTGAATGTTAAATCATATGTAGCACTACCAAATACAAGCGTTTCATATGTTGCTGTACAACTAAAGACTAAATCATTACTTGCACTTGCGTCTAATGTTAATAGTGTTGATGATGTGTTACTAAATTCAATTGCTTGTGAAGAAGATACCGCACTTCTTAGCACTGATGGTGTATCTGTATTAGTAAAGTCTAATGTTTGCGTTGAACTAGCGTAATGTCTAACACCTAAATCTTCTTCACTTGAAGTAATAACTTCATGGCTAGCACTTGCACTGTGATGTGTGTTTGCATCTTCTTCATTACTGAATGTTAATGCTTGTGATGATGATGTATCAAGGTAATTGTGTACCGTACTAACATTACTGAACACTGTATCAGCACTACTTGATGCTGATTGAGTGACACTCGCATCTTCATTGATACTAAACACTACACTCGTACTTCCCGAAGCAGGTCGATTAACGCTTATATCTTCATCGTTACTAAACGATATTGCACTTGAGCAAGTTGCGTAATGTCTAACACCTAAATCTTCTGTAGAAGCTGAAACGATGGTATGACTAGCACTTGCACTGTGCACAATAGAAGCATCTTCATCACCACTGAATACAATTGCGTTTGATGATGAAACTGATGATGAAACTACAGCAACATCTGTACTCGAGAATGTTAATGATGAAGATGCAGTTGCAGGGATACTATTACTTGGTGTTGCTGTACTAGTAAACTCAATTGCTTGTGAAGATATTGCACTTACCGTATTTGAACAATCTGCAGTAGAAGTGAAATCTAATGTTTGTGTTGATGATGCGTAATGTCTAACACCTAAATCTTCTGTATTAGCGGTTATTACTTCATGGCTTGCGCTAGCATTATGTACAACAGAAACATCTTCATCGTTGGTAAATTCAATCGCCTGTGATGAACTTGATGAT
>CAZWYK010000033.1:2260-10535 GCA_964638205.1 uncultured Candidatus Cloacimonadota bacterium
GTTGTATTAGTAGCACTTGAAGTATTAGAAAAAGCTAATACTTGTGATGAACTTGATGATGTTGTATTAGTAGCACTTGAAGTATTAGAAAAAGCTAATACTTGTGATGAACTTGCATTATGAGTAGTTCCACCTAATACAACAGTAGCATCTTCATCCATTGTAAACGCTGTAACAGCACTACTTGATGCTGAATTAGCGTTACTACAATTTTCATCGTTAGAAAAAGCTAATACTTGTGATGAACTTCCACTGTGTGTAGTTCCACCACCACTCACAATAGTAGCAGTTGCCGTCGATGTGAAAACTAAGCGTGGTGATTCAGATGCGTAACCTGTTGCTACATATCCATCTGCTACATAATTTGTGAGTGATGCTAGTATTAAAGCCATTTGTTACCTTAATTAAGTGTATTCTATTGAATTATTCTGTGTAGTTTGGATTTTTAACCCATTTGTTAGTGAACATGTACTTACTAGTACCAAAGTCTTTTGGTATATTAGTAGTTGTTTCAACTACATTGTCTGTTAAGTATGCATCAAATGCACCTTCTGCACTATCAGGTGCAAAGTTCAACACCATTCTGTCTGTTTTTCTAACTAATAATTGCATTACACATCACCTCTTTGTAAAATTGAAGTTGTATTAATTGCTTTACCTATCGTGTAAATCGACGAGGAATCTTGAGCATCAACTAAATCACCTGATGAGTTTATGCCATACATTTGTCCAGGTGTTAAACTCGCATGTACTGTAGATAGTCCACCTTTTAATTTAACTGTTTGTGTAGTACCATTAGCACCACCTGTTTGCAATATACCTAAAGGTAATACATCATTGATATTAGATGCTGTACCACCAACTTGATAAACAGTAACTTGTTGAGGATTTGGTGGCCATCCACCACCAATTTCAACAACAGCACATTGATTAGTATGCGATGCTACATTGTAATATGCAAGTGTAGGATAACGAAGTTGTTCGTATATCTGCATTGAATACCCACCTGCACGACTAAATGTATTAGTTGCTCTGTCTATACTAATACCAGTAACTTCACCTTGGTCATTATTACTCCATCTACGACAAACCATCATACCTAATGTTGAATTAATAGGGTCGAACTTAAATGTAAGACCTTGTGCATCATCATTATTATTAATAATTGAATTATTAGTAACATCAACAATTGATGTACCTGAAATACCAAAGTACAGAATCCATTGTTGACCACCATTGTTGTAACTTATTGCAAAGTGGTCAGGGTTATGTGGGTCTGCTTCAAGACGGTCAGGACCATTCCATGTTTCGTAAATATTGTATGTTGCACCCACAGTTAAGTTGTAACTTGCATCATAAGCAATACTAGCAACTTTCATCCATTGAGTGTTTTCATCTTTGTAGGCAAACCATAATCCACCATCACTTGTATAAAATGGACAACCTGGTGCACTCCATTGATTCAATGGTAACTCATTCCACAAGTCGAGTGGTGGACCTACAATGTGATTATTAATATTAGCAACACCATCACCACCAAATGTACCTGCTACTAAAGGTTTATGTTGGTTATCATTGCTGTCATATGTTGAAACAGCGAATTTCATTGATGGTTTATCCAAGTAGTACTGTCTACCATCCCAATTACGATTACCGTTGTTATTGTCGTGAATAACGAACTCGTTACCCATAACTCCATTCCAACTATTATCTGGAGTGCCTACATTACATGCCCAACCTGATATTGTGCGTTGGTTAATGTTATCCCAATCGTTGTGATGTGCTAACACATAAACACAAGTCCATTCAGTGTCTGATACTTCAACAAAATCTAAGTTATTCCAACCATTACCATCACCATAGAACTCATAGCGATTACCCGTGTGTACACCATCAACGGTGTATTGTATCAACTGAACATTTCTACCACCATTAACAGTAACTAAGTAGTCGTTTGATGTAGCAATTGATTGTTTACCACCACTAGTCCAATCTGACCATGGTTCGCCACCTGTGTAGGTGAATTTTTTAGCCACACCTGTTACTGTTATGTTTGCACCTACTTTAACAACTGTGTTATCTGAGTTGTATGCAACAACCTCACCTGCAAGCATACTTTGACCAGTAATTGTCATTTCTGCTGTTAAATCACCTGCTGATGAGCCACCACCACCGCCACTAATAGTTTGTGCAGTCCATGTGCTTGTAGCATTATCGTACGCTAGTGCTTGTCCATCTGTTGGTGTTGTTGCATTAACATTACTTAAATCACTTAATGATTCGCCTGTAATGTTTTCTAGTTTATCAGTGTTTAAGTTAGTAAAGTTATCGTCTAATTCATTATGTGATAGTTCTGAACCTTTACCCGCTCTTGTTGTGATACTAGACATGAATACACTCCTATATAATAAGTTAAGAGAGTGCAGTTAAGCACTCTCTAATATTGTTACGCTAACGAGATTGAAATATCACCAATCGGGAACTTCAATGTATCACCGTTAGTTACAGTCTTATTCTCGTCTAACGCATCCCAAAACAGCATATTGCCTGCTGTAGATGCATCGAAGATACCGTAATGCGTTGCTGTAGCATTCCAATTCGCTGTTGCTGTTGGGAAATCAATGCTAGCATCGTTAGTACAAGTACCTGCGCTTGCATTAGCAAATTTACCTGTTGCATTAGCACGAGCGTATCCACCTGTGCTTGCTAACTCTGAGTAAGTGCCTGCATCTGTTGGCAATGCATCAAACATAGCGATGTACAAGTTAGAACCTGCTGTCATTGCTCTAGCACCTTCACTGAATATATGGTCTGCTACTTTCTGCTCAAGATAATCAGTTGCTGTACCTGAAACAGTTTGCGTTAGTTGTCCTGCACTAATTTCAAATGTGTCATTTGTAGTAACTGTTTTACTAACATCAAGTGCACCGTGACTGATTTGATTGCCACCTGTAGCGGCATCGTAAATTGCTAGGTGTGTAACAGTACCCCATCCTGCTGTTGCAGTTGGGAATGTCACAGTACCCGAAGTAGTAACAACACCATTAGTTGTACTTGCACCAAATGAACAAGCGGTAGCCGCGTAACTACCACCACTTACTTCAGTACCACCACCCGTATCATCGGTTGCTGATGTGTATAAACGCACAAACAAAGTCGCTGGACTTGTGAACGCACCATTACCCAGAACGTGGTCTAGGATTTCGTTTTCAATATAATCACTTGCTTGTGACATAATAATACTCCTGTGTATAAAAACATGTTTTTACTCAATTAAATTAACATCATGAGTGAGTAACTTTCATGATGCTTATATTGCAATTTCTAAATTAATTCTCTGCGTACCGCCCTAATATGAAATTCGAGTGGTGGGTTTGGGTTAGCAGTAGTTGATATTGAAACTTGATTCATATCGTTATTGGTAGGATTTAAAATCCAATGCGAAGAACCTGAACTTGTACTTGAACTGTGTAAATCATTAGAGAAATCTTCACTAACAGGCATTCTATGTCTAGCATAACTTGCGAGCGTGAGTTCATCTTTACTTGGCCAATACCAATCATCATATCCGTTTAAGGTTGAGCCTACTGCAATGTATTTTCTATTACCACCTGCACCTGTTACCAAACCGTAACCGGGTGTGTAACCCACTTCGTTATAATCCCACCAATAAAAGTTTGCATTACCCGGTACTGAAGATACATCAGTCCAAAATAAGTTGCCTGAGTTCATCCAACTACCATCACCATTGCTGTATTGTGCTGAGTTTAACCAACCATCGCTAGTGCTAGTACCTGCATCTGAAGCTGATGTGCTTGAACTGATGTGGTCGTAGAAATAAGGTTCGTACAAGTAAGTACCTGTAGTATTCCAAATCGCGTAATCAGTGTACACATCAGACTTTCTACTTAAAATAATTTTATAAGTGTTAGCACCTATTGTGTGATTGCCTATGTAATAACCACCGTTGTAAGCATCACCTACACACAAATTGATGCTACTATCGCATCCCTTTGCAGTCATGAGTTTACCTACACCTAAAGACATTAAGCAAAACCTTGTTGTGCGACGAATCCTAACACTGTATTACCGCCATCAATAGACATAAATGAAACTACATCATTACCCGATACTGAAAAAGATGGTGTACCTGCATCACCCCAATCAACAGAACTTGGCCAAGTAATATTGTTACCACCGTTGCGAATATGCATTTGCCATGTCGCTACCTTGCCTGTGCTTGGTATGTTACTAAATGTGATTGTGGTCGCACCTGTTATTGTTTTGGTGTGTACTGTGCCTGCACTGAAATCAACATCGTTAGCGGGCATAGCAACTACTGTTTCAAAGTAATTGCGATGTTCTGCATCTTGTACTAGATTACCTTGACAATCTAAATCACCACCTAACTGTGGTGTAGTATCTTCTACCGTGTTTTGTAAAGCTGAATTTAACTTAGCACCATCACCCACTGCAAATTCATCTTTAATAGCATTAACATTGTCCGCCATCTGTTTAATATCAGCACGCGCTAGTGCGGGGTTATCCCCACCTGCATCCATGTTTGATGTTGATATTGTTGTAGTTGGCCAAGTCATTGCTTACTCCCTATTTTAAATCTCGATTGTACTATTTATTAGTTTCAGTAACAAATTCGTAAATCTGTTTATAACTAAATTTATCTGTTTCGAAAATACCATTCATGCGCTTAACAAGTTTGCGAATATCACTTAATCTTGTTAGCACTGTAGTAGGATGATGTGATTGCTTATTGGGTGCTTTTGTTTTCATCGTACAAGGTTTACCATCGTGCATTAATATGTAAAGGTCTGTATCGTAAATAGTGTATTCAGTACCATCAATATCAGCTTTTTCATCAGCAACACGAAAGCGATTTTTCTTATCTAACCATTTCTTATTTGAGTATTTACCATAATAAGCAGGTCGCAATATGTGGATGTGCTTAGGTTTTATCGGTGTTTTCATGTAGGTATTTACACAAAATTGAATTTACTGTATTTATTATGTCGTAAATTCACTAAATAAGAGTTGGTGGTGCGTGTTCTTTTAATGTTAATGCCATAATGTTTTTTCCTTGCACGCATTACCTTCTTATTAAACAACCGTGTTTACGCTTTCTGAGCGTGTTTACGGTGATGATTGTGATTGAAGGTGCATTAGGTGCATTAGGTGCATTAGGTGATGATTGTGATTGAAGGTGCATTACGGTGCTTGATTATGGGATTGGGGGTTAAATGTCGATAGAAGAAGTACTACAGTTAGTTCAAATAATAATAACATTCGCAGTAGTTCCAATAGCATGGCACTACACTACATTCGTTAATGATTTTAAAAAGCTGAAAGGTACAGTTACTAACTGCCAATTAGAGTTAGCACAGAATTACATCAGTAAAGATGATTTTAAAGATGATTTACATAGAATCGAATCTCAACTAGACCAAATCTATCAATTATTACAAAAGAAGCAGGACAAGTGATTTGTTCTTGTGTATAATTGCACTCAGAGCAATATACGTATCCTTATATAGTTAAAGTTAGTTCAGTACCTACTAATCGCTCGAAAAGGTACTACCTAATTCAACAAATCGAATAAACTATTAAAGTGTTTTTGGACAATCTTTGTTGTACAAATCAATCATTGTTTTTGTTTTTGTTTTTGGCTTTAGGTGATGCTACTTCGTCGTAGTACTTCTTTCGCCATGCCTTGTGTTTTTCAGTTTTTCTGTATTCTTGCATGTACTTGGTAATGTATTCTCGGTGTGCATCACCTCTTTTAGCACGGTACTCGCGTTGCCATTTCGCTTGTTCGGCTTTCTTGGTAGGGTCTTTCTTGTAACGCTCATCTGTGAGTTTTTTGCATTCAACACAATACCTACCTTTAACTTTACGGTGATAATGACCTCTAGCGCAAGGGTTGTCGGGTTGGTAGGTATCTAAACCTATATCTACTGCTTCTTTGTATTTCATATGTGTTTTAGTACGAGTAACACGATTCTATCGATGTCACCGTTATTGTGGACTTCATGTGTTGGTCTGTAATCAAATGTAGTGAACTCACCTTCCGTGAACGGTAAGCGAGCACCATTAGTGATAATGTAACTATCTTCTGCTTGTAGTGTTAAGGCATAAGTGATACAGGCGTTATCATGAGTATGTGGTTTAATTGAACTATGTGCTTTTAGAACTGAAAACGATGATGCTAGTGCGTGGACATCTTCAGTTAGTTTAGTTGTGATTGGGCATTGCTCTCTGAAGTAGTTAATTTGCTCTTGTGTAAAAACATCCTTATCTTCTTCTTCTACTTTCAAAGGTGCGATATACCAATCGTCACTACGCCAATCATCGACTTTTAAGTGATTGGTAATAGCAAGACCTTCTTGCTTGATAATCTCAAAGTTTTCTCTAAGTAACGAAATCATTCAGTTAAGTCTTTGAAAATCGTTTCTCGGTCGGTCGTAACGAACTGCTTCAGTTGTCGCATTGGTGAATAAGTAAAAAGCTCTTGGTGTGCTGTGTCGTACTGAGTAGCTTCTAAGTTGTGAAGGTGTTGTTCGATATGACGAATGATGAAATGGCACATTCTAAGTTGCTTGAAGATGCCTATTTCAGCTGTACTGATTGCTAAGGCTTCTTCACTAACGTCTAACATGGCAGGTACATCGTTGGTATCAGCCCAATTACAATCAACTAACTCTAAATCATCAATGTTGTGTTTAGAATAAGCCTTGTTGTTTGCACTTACGAAAATACTCCAAGTATCTTGTTCGATTTGCTCAGTGTAAGTCTTGTGCAAATCAAGCAGTGCTTCTTTATTGTAGAAATGCGGGTTTTTCAATATCTTGAAAGTTAAATCCTTGTCCATGTAAATCCTCAAGTTCAGTAAGTTCAGTTCTTAAATTTGGTGCGATTGTTGAGGATTAACTTAGTGCAATAACACTTAATATAGGAGTCCAAGAACACCGAGTTACAAATCAACAATCTAATCGAAATGGGAAAATATAAAAAACCATTTCAACTACTATTAATTATACACGATTTATGTTGGTGGTATTTTTATTACTTGAAAAAACTTATCGAACATGAACTCCTGTTGCTCTGATGCAGTTGAAGTGTACCTGTGTTTTTCAAAGTCTGATTCGTACATTTCCCATCTGTCCGATAACCAATGAAGCATGTGGTGTAAATCGGTCTGACCTCTGAACTTCGCGTTAGCGTGTCTGTCGATGTGCTTGTGGAATATGTCTAAAGGTACAGACTTATCCCAATCTTCAATATTACCACAGCCGTCGTATTCATGAGCGTGTGCTTTATAAAACTCTAGGTAAGTGTTGAATAAGTCATTACTGACCATTGTGTTTTGATGCTCAACATCTGTTAGTGAATTGTACTCATTTTCGGACATGTAGAAGTAATCATCGTGTTTGTGTGCGTTAGTAGCAACTGAAACTAAAATCATATCGGATTTTGCTTTAACACAGAAGTCCTTTTTTAAATTAGGTTGCACCCATTCAGCAGTGTAATCATCAATGTAAGCGTAGCACTTACTTACGATAGTTTCATCACCTTGCCATTGATATTCACTAAAATCATACTCACAGCCAATGTACTCGCAATCAATATCGAGATTATAACCACTTAACCTATCCCAAAACAGAATATCTTTTAATCGGTCTTTAGTAATGACCTTTGATGTGTAAATCATTGTTGTACTCCCAAGTTTAGTGTGTTGAAGTTTTGTCGGCTTGTTGGTTAGGTTTAGTGGAGTTAGGTTTGATAAAGAACTCAACACGCCCACAGCCCTTACACTCCCAAAAGTGCGTTTGCTTAATTGTTATTTTTCCGCAGTTACAAATCATGATTTAACCTCAGTTATCTCAGCATCACTACTATCACAGAAGTAAATGTACGGTGATTGTGACCAATTTTCCATGTCTTTATGTCCAATTGCTAACTCGGTTAAATGTGCGGTGTAGTGGACATTTGTTTGTGAACTTTTAACACCATCTTCAAATGTGATTGTGCATTGGACTTCAATACCATCACAATCAATTAAATCACTGTAAACTTGTGCTTCATCAATCAGCTTTTTGCCATTGCGCGTTACGACTAACTTGTTGTCTTTTAAGACCTTGTAAACGACTTTCTTGATTGGTGATTTAAGCGATTTCTCATCAATCCACTTGTCGTAAAGATTTTCTTGCATTTGCGTTACCTTCTAGTTAAAACACTAAAGTATACACGCCTTTTGAGCGTA
>CAZWYK010000034.1:0-10380 GCA_964638205.1 uncultured Candidatus Cloacimonadota bacterium
ACAACTAACAAACTAACTAACACTAAAAGTGTCTTTTTCATACTTCTCTCCTTTTTAAAAGATTTTTTTCAATTTCAATACTTTTTTAAAAAAAAATTAACACACAAAATAAAAAATTAATAACTGCGATATGCACACACACTAACCAATCATTTCGACATTAACAATCTACGCGACACACATAATTCAAACGCTAATTACTTGTCAAGTTTTTTTTTGTTTTACTAAAATTTTTATTTGCTTTTATTGCAAGGAGTTACCTAAATATATAGTTAATTCTCGAAAAAACAGTGATGCAACTAAACCAGTTCAACATATAGACTTACTACTCCACAACATTCTTTCTTACAATCGGAATAAAATTAATTTCCAATGAGTTTTTTTGCCGATTATTTTTTTTATCTTTTGCCGAAATATGTAATTTGTATGAACTCATATCATTAAGTTTTTTAACTGGTTTTACAAAAAATTTACCTGCCATATTTTCAAAAATTTCAGCTTCAAACTGGCGATTAGCTTCCATTTCTATGAACCTTGCTTCAATGTCTTGTGAAAAAATTATCTCGTTAAATTCCACTTTAAAAGTGGGTAAAAGTTCAGCAACAGTTGCACCGTTTCGTGGAAAATAGTCCACAATTTCTGGCGGAACGGTATCTTGCAAAGTTTTTCCATCAAATAGGATGGAGTCACAACTTAAATTATTCTTTTCATCGGCCAAATTATTAAAAATAATTTTGTATTGCAAAGTGTCTAAGTCTTCACAAATAAGTTTAATTTTGTTAGCTTGAATAATATATTTTTCTACATTTTTTGTAATTTCAATTGAATCTATTGAAACAATCGAAATTTGCGAAATTACCTTAATTGGTTCGGAGCAAATTATTTCAATTTGATTTTGCCATTTAGTTTTCACAGATTTTATTTTGGGTTTAACAGTATCAGCATAACTAATTTGCACATCGATAGTTATCGCATTATCTTGCGTTACATATTTTTTAAAAAATGGTTCTTTTCCGTAATCATATTTTTTGTTTTTGTTTTTGTCGATGTAAAATTCTAAAATGTGATCGACAAAATTTAAGTCTTCAAAAATAAAATTATTACCACTTAATTTTGTTTGGTAAATTAAAGTAGAATCAGCCGTCATCAACTTTGTTTGAATTGGTAAATTTTGATCTTCAAGTTTTTCAAAACTAAATTTCCCCGCAATTCTATTTTGCTGTAACTTCCCATTTTTAAAAACGAATAGATACTCTTTCGCCAGTGCATTTCCGCGTTCACATTCAATTTTCTGATTGAAAGAAAAATAGTAATTTGTATTTTCTACAAGTGGTTCATCAATATGAATAATTAGTGTATTCTTATCCCACTTTATTTTTTTTTTTAAGATAGTCGGATAGATGTAAAGTCCGCTATAAATTGTAGTTCTATCGATCGGCTTAGAAAAGATAACTTCAATATTTCTTTCTGAAATATCGCTAAATTCAGCTGGATTTATTGCAACAATTTCTGGCTTAGTTGTGTCTTTTTTGCCGCCGGTCGGATTTTTTTTGTGACCACACGAAAACAGAATAATGGCAAATAAAATTATTGTAAAACATCTATTTTTCATTATGGTCAAATTTCCCATCCATTAAAAATTCTTGAATTTGATACGCTACCAAATTACTGTACTTTATTGTCAAATGTGTCTTGGGAACGACAAAAAAATCGTCCATTTCGGCTAGTTTTGTGTTTTCTACCGAAACTCTACCGTCATCATCACCTGGGATAATTTTGGAAAAAAGCGGATTTGTACTTTTGCTACCAGCTATGATTCCAATTGCTGGTTCTACTGTTTCCAGATTACTCAGAAAACTTGAATTTGTTGCAAGTTCCTTACCTACATCACCAACCAACAGATTGAAAAATGGACTTTCAGCAAAATAGTCAACAACTTCGGAACCATGATTGGGTGGACTTAACATCACAATCCTGCTACCTTTAGGTAATTCATTTTCCTGCAAAAAATAACGCACAATTAAGCCACCCATCGAGTGAGTAACAAAGTGTATTTTTTCAAATCCCATTTTTTGATAAATTTGCACAAGTGGCACTAACTCTCTTTCAGACAATAACTCAATCGTTTCTTTGAGCGGTTTATAGCCAATATTTTTGGTGAAATACCCAGCATCCTTCAAATCATTTTCTATTTTGAACATCGAATATTTCACATCTCCCAAACCATGCAACAAGATGACACATTCATTTTGGGAAACTGCATTCAGTGCTGCAATACTAAAAAAAACAATTAGACAAGTTATCAAAATATGGCGCATTATTCCGTTACCGAGAACCGTCTTTTGAAAGCACTACTCAAAGTCATCGAACTTGTATATTCAATATCGCCTCCAAAAGGCAATCCTACCGAAAGCCTCGTAATTTTCACATTTTCCAATTGAGATGCGATAAAATTGATGGTGCTTTCACCTTCTGCGGAAGGGTTGAGAGCCAAAATTATCTCTTTAATTTTGGCAGATTTTACAAGTTTTTTCAGCTCTGAAAAATGAATTTGTTGCTGTCCAATCCCATCAATCGGTGAAAGCAAATTACCCAAGACAAAGTATTTTCCATTAAATTCGTGCATTTTTTCGATGAGATAGACATCTTGAGTATTTTCTACGACGCAAAGCAAATTTTCATCGCGATTGGGTGCATCACAAAATTCACAAATTTCATTTTCGGAAAGCATATTGCAAACGATACAATTCGTGTAAGAATCAACTGTTTCTTTGATTGAATCTGCTAATTCATGTGCTTTTGTTTTTTCCATATTTACAATAAACATCGCCAATCTTTCGGCAGATTTTGTGCCAATTCCTGGTAATTTTTTCAAATTCTGAACTAATTCTTCAAGCAATCCTGAAAACATATTTTCTTAAAAAAGCCCTGGAATTTTCATACCACCGGTCAATTTTCCCATCTCATTTTCGCTTGTTTTTGCGATTTTCTCATTGGCTTCGTTGAGAGCAGCCATTATCAAATCTTCGAGCATTTCCACATCATCTGCATCGACTACTTGTGAATCAATTTTAAGCGACACAACTTTGTGCTCACCATTCATTGCCACTTTCACCATTCCGCCACCAGAAGTGCCTTCCACAATCATATTAGCGAGATCTTCTTGTGCTTTTGCTAAATCCTGTTGCATCTTTTGTGCCTGTTTCATTAGGTCCTTCATCCCTTTTTTACCACCTGGAAACATATTTCCTCCCAAACTTTTTTTTCACAATTTTTGGTTTGAATGTTTTTAGTCAAACATTTTTAGCATCATTTTATAAATTTTATTTTTTGAGACACCTGTTTTATCTGATATTTTCTTTATTACGGTCTTTTTGGTTTCACCCTTTTCAAGTTGTTTTTGAAGCATTTCCACAATTATTTTATCGGAAATTTCTTTCTCTATTTTGCCTTCCAAAATTATCACAAACTCACCTTTCAATTTTAACATTTGCGGATTCGCTATTATTTCTTTTAAAGTGGTACGACAATAAGTTTCGTACATTTTGGAAATTTCGCGTGCAAATACAATTTTACGATTACCAAAATTTTCGTAAATTAAGTTGATGAATTTCTGCAATTTATGGGGTGCTTCGTAAAAGATGAGCGTTGCTGAAATCTCTTTTAATTTTACGAAAAGTTGCTCTTTTTGATGCTTCTTTCCCGGTAAAAAACCCACAAAATAGAACTGATTTGTATTCAAACCAGAGGAGACCAAAGCTGGCACAAATGCAGTGGCACCGGGCAATGTTTCTACCCTCACACTATTCGCAATTGCCGCTTCAATGATGATTTGTGATGGATCGGAAATAGCTGGTGTCCCGGCATCAGAAATGATTGCCACATTTTCACCATTTTTAAGAATCAACAATATCTCATCTACCCGGCTACGTTCGTTAAATTTGTGATAACTTTTTAATTGAGTAGAAATCTCAAAGTGCTTGAGTAATTTACCAGAATTACGCGTATCTTCTGCGTAAACAACTTTTACAGATTTCAGAATTTCTACTGCCCGAAAAGTGATATCTTGCAAATTTCCAATCGGGGTTGGAACGATAAATAAAATGCTTTTTTTCACTTATCTCTGTATTTCTTTAAGACAGTTAAAACATAATCTATATCATTTTCGGTATGATCAGCATTCACTTGAAATCTAATCTCTTCATCACCTTTTGGCACAACTGGGAAATTCAAACCAGTACCCAAAATGCCGTTTTCGGTGAGATATTTTACCAATTCGGTTGTTTCGACTGTATCACGTACCATCAGTGGCACGACAGGGTGCGGACCCGCGATTGTTTCGAAACCAAGATTAGTTAAGCCATCTTCAAATTTTTTAGTCATTTTGGCAAGATGTGCCAGCCTTTCCACACCAACTTCGCTATCTAAAATCTCTAAAACTTTCAAAGTGGCAGCAGCTTCCGAACAGGTTATTGGATTGGAGTAAATATACATCGGTGCTGACTCGCGAAGGTAATTTATAACTGTTTGTGCTGCTACCACATAACCGCCATTTACACCGTAAGCTTTACCTAAAGTTCCGATGAGAATATCCACTTTTGCATCCGTAAATTCTTCCGTTCCACGACCTGTTTTTCCGAATGCACCTACACCATGAGAATCATCCGCAATGGTAATGACACCCTCTTCAAATTCGGCATCATATTTTGCACAAATTTCGCTTAATTCTTTGAATGGTGCAAAATCACCGCGCATGCTAAAAACACCATCAGTAATGACGAGACAGCGTTTTCCTTTGCCCACAGCTTCCTGCAATTTTGTGTTCAAATCTTGCATATCGTTATGTTTATAAATTAATTTTGCGGCAGGTCGGGAAAGTCGCATCGCCTGGATGATGCAATTGTGGTTAAGCTCGTCGGAAATAACAACGGTTTCTTTGGTGGTGAGCGGAAAGATAACGCCCAAACTTGTTACATAAGCTGAACTGAAAATCATCCCAGCTTCACGCTCGTGAAATTCCGCCAATTTCTTTTCCAATTCGATGTGTGGCACGTGCGTTCCGCTGATAAATCTAACAGCACCCGGTCCCACTCCAAATTTGCGTGCCGCATCTTCTTCAGCTTTGATTACTTCAGGATTCATCGACATACCCAAGTATGAGTTTGCATTCATTTTGATAAACTCTTTTTCTCCAAAATTTTCCAAAATGTAGCGTGGCCCTTTTTTGTCTTTAGCTTTGATAACTTTTTTAATTACCAATTCTTTACCTTTATCTCTACCAGTTAAACACAAACCTTCTAAATCTTTTTTCAATCTACGGTTAAGTCCATTTAAAGCCATAATATTGCTCCTAATTTTATTTTTCTAAAATTACTATTGCGGTCGCCAAATCTTTCAAATGACTGAGCGATATTTGCATATTTTTTATTCTTGTTTCTTCTATAAATTGCTTTGTTTTTCCATAAACCTCAAGAATTGGCTTACCAAATTCATCATTCAAAACTGCTATTTCCAAAAAAGAAAAACCATTTCGCCAACCTGTTCCAATTGCTTTTAAAAATGCTTCTTTCGCAGCAAAACGAGCCGCAAAATGTTCAGCTTTTTTCTTCTTTGAATCGCAATAATCAATTTCATCTTGCGTAAATATTTTTTCACGGAAACCACTATTTTCAAGAAGTTGTTTCTCAATTCTTGCTACTTCGATGAGATCAATACCAATGCCAAAAATCATTTCTGCAATTTTACCGAAAGTACTTTCAACATATCTGCCGTCATAGATGCAAGATTATATTGAGGCTTCCAATTCCATTCGGATTGAGCAGCTGAATCGTCCATATTATCTGGCCAACTGTTAGCAATATTTTGGCGAATTTCATCAATTTCATATCTCATTTCAAACTCAGGGATGTGCTTTTTTATCTCATTTGCAATCATTTCTGGATCGAAGCTCATCGCTGCCACATTGAAACAATTTCGATGAATTAATTTAGTTGGGTCCGCTTCCATGATGTCAATTGCCGCTTTAATCGCGTCTGGCATATACATCATATCAAGGAAAGTTCCCGCTTTCAAATTGCAAGTAAATTTTTTATCTTGAATTGCTTTATAATAGATTTCCACTGCGTAATCCGTAGTACCACCGCCTGGCAAAGTCACATTGGAAATAATGCCAGGATAACGAACACCGCGTGTATCTACACCAAATCTTTTGAAATAATAATCGCACAAAAGTTCACCGGAAACTTTGGTTACACCGTAAATCGTGTTCGGTCTTTGCACCGTATTTTGGGGGGTATTTTTTTGGGGAGTAGAAGGTCCGAAAGCACCAATTGAACTCGGTGTAAAAAGCGAAAGTTTGTGTTCGCGGGCAATTTCCAAAAGGTTTACAAGTCCGCCAATGTTAATATCCCACGACAATTTTGGTTTTTGTTCACCCACCGCAGAAAGAAGTGCTACTAGATTATAAATCGTATCTATTTCGTATTTTTTGACAACTTCTGTAATTTTTGGAACATCTAAAATATCCAAAATTTCAAAAGGGCCATTCTTTAATTGGGGGTTTACATCAGCTCGAATGTCCGATGCAACCACATTGTTTTCACCATAAATTTTTCGTAACGCAAGCACAAGTTCAGAGCCAATCTGGCCAGCCGAGCCCAGCACTAATATTTTTTTCAAAACTCCTCCAAGTTTAGATAATTTTTTGGGAGAGCAAAATTATCAGACTTTTTTGTCAACTCAAAATTTCGAAAATCAGCTATACTCTCTAAATTTCATTATTTTCCTTGAAGAATAAACCTTTCAAAAATTTATGACACACATAATCATTAATATTTTTAGCTTGTTAAATTTCAAATAGATGATTAATAAAAAAAAGGATAATAAATGAATATTCAAAAATTTAGAAATATCGGCATTAGTGCTCACATTGATTCTGGCAAAACGACACTAACTGAGCGGATTTTATATTATTGTAATAAGATACATCGCATTGGTGAAGTGCGTGGTAAAGATGGTGTCGGTGCCACAATGGACTCGATGGAACTAGAAAAAGAACGCGGCATTACCATCGCATCGGCAGCAACAAATGTGCAATGGAAAGAACACAACCTCAATGTTATTGATACTCCCGGACATGTAGATTTCACAATTGAAGTGGAAAATGCGTTGCGCGTATTAGACGGTGCGATACTCGTACTTTGTGCTGTTAGCGGCGTTCAATCACAGTCTATTACAGTAGATAGACAATTAAAAAGATACAAAGTTCCTCACATCGCTTTCATCAATAAATTAGATAGAACTGGTTCAGATCCCGAAAAAGTCAAAGACCAGTTGTGTGAAAAATTAGACCACAACGCAGTTTTAATGCAAATTCCAATTGGTTTAGAAGAAAATTTTGAAGGCATAATCGATCTTATTTCCCGAAAAGCGAGATATTTCATAGGACCAAAGGGAGAACAAATCAAGGAAACCGAAATCCCAACAGAATACATTGCAAAAACCGAAGAGATGCGTGAAGAGATGCTTGATGCAGTTTCAATGTTTGATGATGAACTTGCCGAAGCATTTTTGGAAGGAAAAGAGACAGAAGAGATGATTATCGAAGCAATACGAAAAGCAACTATAGCAATACAAATGACACCTGTCTTTATTGGCTCTGCTTTCAAAAATAAAGGTGTTCAATCATTACTTGATGCTGTAATTCGATACCTCCCTAACCCAACAGAAGTTGAAAATATTGCTCATGACAAAGATGATAATATGAGAGATCTCAAATTGAAATCTGACCCAGATTTACCAACAGTAGCACTTGCATTCAAACTGGAAAATCAACAGTATGGTCAACTCACATATTTGAGAATTTATCAGGGAACCATTTCCAAAGGTGACGACCTCATAAATGTTCGCACCAATAAAAAAATCAAAGTAGGCAGATTAGCGAAAATGCATGCTAATAATATGGAAGATATTACTTTTGCAACAGCAGGTGACATTGTGGCTCTTTTTGGGGTTGATTGTGCATTGGGTGACACCTTCAATAGCGGTGACATTAACTATACAATGCGCGAATCATTCGTACCAAAACCAATTATTTCATTGGCATTAAATGTGAAAGACAGCCAAGATCAAGAAAAATTAGCAAAAGCACTTTCGAGATTTATCAAAGAAGACCCCACCTTCAAATCTCATGTTGATGAAGAAACCGGAGAAACAATCGTACTTGGTATGGGCGAACTGCATTTGAATGTTTACATCGAACGAATGCGACGAGAATATGATGTTAATTTGGAAGTTTGTGAGCCACGCGTTTCATACCGAGAGACACTTACAAAAGCAGTAGAATTTGATTATATCCACAAAAAACAATCTGGTGGACGCGGACAATTTGCGCGCATAAAAGGCATTCTTACTCATTCTGACAAAGACGACAACATTTTTAAAGATAAGATTCGAGGTGGAAATATTCCAAGCCAATTTATCCCTGGTTGTGAAAAAGGATTTTTATCCGCAATCACGAAAGGGCACCTCGCTGGCTTCCCCGTTGTAGGTGTAAAGATGGTTTTGGACGATGGTGATTTCCACGCTGTAGATTCTTCCCAGCTTGCTTTTGAAACTGCTACTAGAACAGCTTTCAAAGAAAATTACCACAAAGCTAAACCTATCATTTTGGAGCCGGTAATGAAAGTTTCCATAGAAACACCTTCCGAATTTCGTGGCAACATTATGGCTATTATCAACCAAAATAGAGGACTTGTTTTAGATACAGTTATTGATAATCATTTTACACGCATTGATTCTGAAATGCCACTTTCAGAAACCTTTGGACTTGCTACTCAATTCCGCTCGGTAACACAAGGAAAAGCAGATTTTACGATGGAATTCAACGAATACAAACCACTACCAAAAAGTGTTGAAGAAGAGATTCTGAAAGAAAAGAGAATATAATAAAAAAGGTTAGTGAAAATCGTAACCATTTCTAATTCTTGGGCCAAAAGCAGAACTAAATACATCTTGTTCATATACACTAGATGACCGAGAAACAGGCCAAGACCAACAAAATAAAGAGTAAAAGCAACAAAATAACATTACGATAGTAATATGTTTTTTAATATCCATAATGATTCTCCCTTAAAACTAGTACATTAGGATTGCTATCATTGTTAGCAATATTACAATTATTATCTTTCTCATTTTCTACATCCAATCTTATATTTATGATACCATTTATAATGAAATGCTGTGATCATTTTACCGTCTCCAGATATTTGAAGATTATTAATTCTGTAATGCCTTGGATACTTTGGTCCAATTATTTCAACCAGCATTACTTCTTCGGTTTCATAATTGACTACATATACTTCATTGTCTGTTGCACAAGTAATAATAGGAAATTCTTTATTAGCAATAGCTCTGAAACTGCCGAGTGATCCTATGTTCTTAATTATTTCACATGTTTCCAGATCAATGATCAAGTTTCCAATTCCTGTACCGACAAGAACGACAGATTCATCTTCACTGAATCTAATATTTCCAAGACCTTTTACATTCTTTTTAAGGGTAAGTTCGCTATCTTTGAAGAGATACATATAGGGTTCGGATTGCATAATGAAATATTTACCACTTTCACTAAATTTAATGTGTCAACTCATTTCCCTCGTATCTTCGATATCATAAGATTTGATGAAGTTGGAGATTATTTTATGTTATCTTTTGCGAGTGAAGCGTAACTGTCTGTTTTAGTTACGGTTACGAAATGGTAAATTCACGAAATCACGCTTTTCGTTGAAACAAAAAAAAATAGAAAAACGGAAAATGTGTGTCAAAAATGAAAATTTCGTTTATTTTGGGAGGGTGTTGTTTTCATAAAAAAACCGCCCCCTGTTAGGAGCGGTTTTTGGTGAGGAAATTCTATTCATTGTTTGTAATAATTCTTTTCCAATTATTTAGCCAAACGGAAAAATCGTTCTTTAATTGTGTTTGTTTCAATTTTCTGGTAAAATCTTTTTTCGGTTTAGCAATTTCTGTAAATTCTGTTGGTAATTTGACATTTATATTAACGGGAAACATCGCTGTTTCATCACTTATCATCTGTTGAAATTCGTTTGAAATCAAGAAGTCAATAAACCTTTTGGCAATTTCCATATTGTTTGAATCTCGTGAAATACCACTACCAAAAATCAAGTTAAACTCACCTTCTGCTGGCACTAAAGCACCGAATCTATTTTCATCAAAACATTCATTCTCAGCAAATAAAACAGATTGGTAACCATACATAACCGTTGCTTCCGAAGCTAAAAGCATATTAAATGCAGCGTCATAATTTGCGACTGTGCGAGCCACATTCTCTTTTATTGAACGCCAAAAATGACGGTAACCATT
>CAZWYK010000035.1:0-10112 GCA_964638205.1 uncultured Candidatus Cloacimonadota bacterium
AATTTTCCCTTTTGTATATGCAATTTGTTTTTCTGATCTACTCTTGGTTTTCAAAATTAAAATAAAACATTTGACATATAATTTGGATAAAATTCAGTGCCGATTACAGATGGAAAAATTATGTTTAAATAAAAGGAGATAATATGAAAAGAAATGTGATTCTATTGCTAATGCTTGGTTTGATCATGTTTGGTTGCGAAATTACGATAAATCCATCGATTAGCACATTAAAAATTGTGAATGAAACATCCAACACAATTTGGCTTGAAATTGATGATGGAGCAACTGTAACTCTCTCTCCAAATGAGTATACTGAACAGAGTTGGGAATTGATTAACTCAAAGATAGTGAGTTTGGAATATTGGGGTACAAATGAAAGTTCTGTATTTACAGATGTGATTGTAAATGCAGGAGTTACAACTACCTTTGATATTTATGAAACAACAGGTCAACTGAAAATAACAAACGAAACATCCGAGCAAGTTTGGTATGAAATTGATGGTGATACGCAACAAAATCTTGATTCAAATTTTTATCATATTTGGAATTGGGATTTATTGGAGTACGAACAAGAAAATGTCAATATTGCTTATTCTGGTTATCATGTTTTTAGCAACTCGGTTATAAAAAATATTGAAGGTGGCTATCAAACGGAATTTGATATTGAAGCTGACGGTGGATGCATTCAAATTTGGAACGATTTTGTGTTTACCGATATTTATGAAGTTTATCTTTCGCCGAGTAGTGATGGATTTTGGGGCACAAATGATCTAAGCGGGATAATCTCTGCTGGCAATTCTGTATTTTGGACGGCTCAACCTGGTTATTGGGACATTAAATTAGTAGACGAAAATGGTGTGGAATATGTGCGTTATGATAGCTACATAGCGTTAGATACCACAGTTATGTTTTATGTAGCTGGTTGGCGAAAATCTGGGGAAGGCATTGGGAATAAGAAAAATAAGACAGATTTATCTTTTCCAAAGATAGCAGACAAATTAGAATTGAAATGATAAAAAAAGCCCCGATTTAAATCGGGGCTTAAATTTTATTTGAGAAGCTCGGGATAGAGTGGAAAATTATCGCAAAACTTACGGACTTCTTTTTTTATTTGTGCTAATTTTTCATCATCATTGTAATTTTTAAAAACTTGATGAATGAATTCGGCAACGGTTTCCATATCGACTTCTTTCATACCGCGAGTAGTGATTGCTGGTGTGCCTAAACGGATTCCAGAAGCTACAAACGGTGGGCGTGTATCGAACGGAACGGTGTTCTTGTTTGCTGTGATTCCAGCTTTATCCAAAGCACCTTCCATCTTTTTGCCACTCGGTCCACCGCTATCCTTATTGCCCAAATCGATGAGCATCAAGTGATTATCTGTTCCACCAGAGACTATGCGGAATTTTCTATCTTGCAAAAATTCAGCAAGAGCTTTTGCGTTTTTTACAACTTGTTTTTGGTATTCTATAAAATCTTCTTGCAATGCCTCTTTGAAAGCTACTGCTTTTGCCGCAATTACATGCTCGAGTGGTCCACCTTGAATTCCAGGAAACACCTGTTTGTCAACTTCCTTGGCAAATTCTTCTTTACAAAGTATCATTCCACCACGAGGTCCACGCAATGTTTTGTGAGTTGTAGTAGTTACGATGTCTGCATAAGGTACTGGATTTTGGTGAATCCCAGCCGCGACTAAGCCAGCAATATGAGCCATATCAACGAACAGCTTTGCACCAATTTCATCTGCAATTTCACGGAATTTAGCAAAATCTATTTTCCGTGGGTAAGCACTTGCACCAGTCAAAATCATTTTTGGTTTGTGTGCTAATGCCAATTTGCGAATAATTTCATAATCAAATTGTTCGGTATCTTTATCAACGCCGTAGGAAATTATATCATACATAACTCCAGAAAAACTAAGTTGATGCCCGTGCGTAAGGTGTCCACCGTGAGAGAGTTCCAAGCTGAGAACAGTATCTCCTGGTTTTACAAGCGCAAAATAAGCAGCCATATTTGCTTGTGAGCCAGAATGTGGTTGTACATTTACATGGTCTGCACCAAAAATTTCTTTAGCTCGTTCGATTGCCAATTTTTCGGCTTCGTCCACAAATTCGCAACCACCATAATATCTACCGTAAAGTTTGTAATTACGCTTATCTGTTTTTTTGCTGTAACGATACGGATAGCCTTCCGCATATTTGTTTGTCAAAACGGAGCCATTTGCTTCCAAAACTGCACGCGAAACAAAATTTTCTGATGCAATTAATTCCAGATTTTCAGTTTGTCGCTTCAATTCTCCGTGCATTACTTCGTATAATTCAGGGTCAGTTTTTTTAATGAATTTCACTTTTTCTCCTTTTGCGAAATTATATCTATTCTTTTTTGATGGCGATTGCCTTCAAATTTGGTATTTAACCACACATTAATAATTTCTTTTGCTAAATATTTTGAAATAAATCTACCAGATAAGACGAGGATATTAGCATCATTGTGAAGGCGCGAAAGTTCCGCAAATTCTTTTGTTTGGCACAAAGCTGCTCGAATTTTTGGGACTTTATTCGCCACAATACTCATTCCAATCCCACTTCCACAAATAAGAATTCCTCTTTCACATTCACCATTTGAAACAGCTTCGGCAGCTGCAAAGCCGGTATCGGGATAATTCACTGAATCATTTGAATGTGTTCCAAAATCAACAATTTCAAAGTTAGAAATAAATGGTTTGATTGCCTCTTTCAACTCAAAACCAGCATGATCTGATGCAATTGCTATTTTCACAAAACTCTCCTCTATTCTGCCATTAAACAAGTAAAGGCCATCGAATATAATTTGCTTTTTTCAGAATCAACCCGTGATGAAATAATGACAGGCGCTTTTGTGCCAACAATATAGGTTGCGATTTCAGCTTTTGCAAAATAAGTCAACGATTTGAAGAAAACATTTGCGACATCCAAATATGGAAAAATAAGTGCGTCAGCATTGCCCTCGACACAACTTGTAATTCCTTTTGTGCTTAAACTTTCTGGATCTATTGAAATATCAAGAGCTAGTGGACCGTCGATGTCTGCATTGATAATTTGATTGCGTTCTGACATTTTAGAAATAATTGCTGCATCGACAGAAGCACTATTTTTAGGGTTCGTTTTTTCCGAAAATGAAATTAATGAAATTTTTGGTTTTTCGATGCCAATTTTTCGAGCTGCTGCGATGATATAGTTTGTCATATCTATCTTTTGATTGATGTTAGGAGTAGGCGTAATGGCTGCATCAGAGAAAATGAGTAGCTTGTGATAAGCTGGAATTTGCGCAACACTGATGTGAGCGAGGGTAGCTTTCGGAATCATCAAACCATCTTGTTTATCCAAAATACACTTTAGTAATTTGTCTGTAGAAATTATCCCCTTCATCAAAACATCGCCCTTACCTTCGTTAATGAGTTTAGTCGCTGTCTTAGCAGATTGCATTTCATCTGGTTCGTGAATAATTTCAAAAATGTCGGGGTTAATTTTGTTTTGGTTACAAACTTTTGTGATTATTTTTTGATTACCAACGAGGGTTATTGCGGCAAATTTTAGGTCAATTGCTTTTTTAACCACATGAATCGTCCTAACATCTTGACCAAATGCGACTACAATTCGTTTTTTGGGTTTTGATTTTACAAGTTCGATAATGTCATCTAATTTATGAATTGGCATCTATATTCTCCTAAAATATTTTTTTCTTAGAATTTTTTTGAAGTTATTGTGTCAAGAATTTATCTTATTTTGATAAGTTTTCAGTCCTTCTCGGAAAATATGCATCGCTTTTCTCAAATCATTTTCGTTCAATATGTAGGCAAAGCGAACCTCATTTTTACCTAAATTCGGTGTTGCGTAAAATCCTGCCGCTGGTGCAAACATTACGGTTTCGCCATTTAATGAATATTCTTCTAACATCCATTTTGCGAAATCATCCGCATTTTTAATTGGTAATTTGGCGATAATGTAAAATGCACCTGTCGGCTTGATGCAAATAATGCCATCAACCTTTTGTAATTCTTCGAACACAATATTGCGGCGCTTATCGTACTCTGCAATGATTGTTTTGAAATATTTTTCTTCAATATCGATGGCAGCATTTGCCGCAAGTTGGTCAATTGTAGGCGGGCAAAGTCTAGCTTGGGCAAATTTTATAGCAGCTGAAATAAATGTTTTATTTCTGGAAATTAAGCAGCCAATTCTAGCACCACAAGCACTATATCTTTTGGAAATGCTATCCACCATTACTGCTAAATCTTCCATTCCTGCGACATCAAGAATACTAGTATGAATCATTCCATCGTAAACAAACTCACGGTAAACCTCATCTGAGACAACAAAAAGGCTATTGGCAATGGCAATTTCGCAAATTCGTTCAATTTCCGATTTTGGATAAACTGCACCAGTTGGATTTCCTGGATTGCAAAGCATGATTGCTCTTGTTCTTGGTGTGATTAATTTGGAGATTTGTTCACTACTTGGTAATGCAAATCCATTCTCTGCATAGGTTGTGAGTGGCACTATTTTCACACCTGTCATCGTTGCAAACCCATTGTAATTTGTGTAAAATGGTTCTGGAATAATTACTTCATCGCCTTCATCACAAGCTGTGAGAAGTGCAAAAACAATTGCTTCTGAACCAGCAGTCGTAACAATAATGTCATCTGTTTTAATTTCAATTTGATGTTTTTGATAATATTTTACCAAATTATTGCGGTAAAGCTCCAAACCTTGTGAAGGACCATAGGCTAATACTTTTTCCTCGAAATCTTTGTAAACACTTAACATCTCTTTGGGAGTTTCAATATCTGGTTGACCAATGTTTAAGTGATAAACATGAGTTCCTCTTTTTTTCGCATTATTAGCGAATGGCATCAGTTTGCGAATGGGTGATGCTTGTACCTTTTCTGCACGTTTTGATAATTTCATGATTTTCCTCAACTATTTAATATTTTTTCAATTTTATTTTTTTGAATAGTAAATTCATCTTTCGATTTAATGAAAATAGGTTCGCCATACTCTATTTTAATCTTGGAAAAAAGATGTGGCAATTGAAATTTATCCCAAGTTTTAAAGATAGTTTTCTTGCTTATTTTCACACAAACTGGCACAATTGAAAGCTGAGTGGAATAAGCTACAAAAAGTGCTCCAATTTTCAAGATTTGAGCTGGACCTTTAGGACCATCTGGTGTAATAGCAAGTGAATTTTCTTTCGATAATTTGACTAGTTTTTTTGTTGCTGAAATACCGTGACGTCCGGAAGAACCACGTGCTGTTTTATAACCAAAAAGTTTGGCAGGTCCTGCTATCAATTCGCCATCTTTCGAGGCTGATGCTAGAATAGCGATATTTTCGCCACGATGTAGATAGAGAAGTGGTAACATATTTTGGTGCCAAAAAATATAGATAACTTTTTGATTTTTGGGACGGTTCACAGTCTTGATTTGCCAAGATAAACCACAAAAACGAACAAATAAATAGGCAAAATACTTTTCTAAAAACAAAAAAACATTCTTCATTTTAACAACTCACAAATAATTTTTGTAACCTCTGTTGAAGTGGATTTTTCACCTAAAATTTGGTGTAGATTTTTCAATTCTGTTTTGATTCTTTGATACTCGTTTTCATCGTTCAAGATGTCATTCATTGCATTAAAAATGTTTTTGGCAATTGCTGTATCTTGAATTAGTTCTGGCAAAACTATCTTGTCCAAAATGATATTTGGTAAACCAATTTTATCAATTTTGATTAATCTTTTGCCTAATTGGTAGGAACTTTTACCAGTTTTATACACGATGACAAAAGGTGTTTCGAGCATTGCACATTCCAAAGTCGCGGTCCCAGAAGTTATTGCTAAAACATTACAATATTTCATCATTTCATAATTATTTACACCAATTATTTTAATATGATTATCTTTGAAATTGAAAAAATTATCTGGCAGTGAAGTTGCTTTTGAAAATAATATTTCATGATTTTTAAAAAGCTTTGCGGTTTGCAAAAATTCAGGGATGATTTTTTTGATTTCAGTAATTCTGCTTCCCGGGAAAAACCCGATCCATTTTTTATTTTTGTTTAGATTAAATTTTTCGGAAAACTCGTCTTTAGTTAGTTTTATCTCAATTTCTTCTGAAATTGGGTGGCCTACAAAAGCAGATTTCACATTTTCTTTTTCAAAATATTTTTGCTCGAATGGCAAAATATATGCAACAAAATCGGTGTGTTTTTTCAAAAATTGGATGCGTTTATATTTCCATGCCCAAAATTGCGGACTGATAAAGTATAGAACTGGAATATTAAAATGTTTTGCCAATTTTGCTACGCGTAAATTTAAGCCTGGATAATCGGTGAGAACAACGAGGTCTGGTGGTGTATTTTTGAAGATATTTTTGATTTTCGAAAAAACTTTTTGGAAAAACAAAAGGTGTTTCAATACTTCCCAAAAGCCCATAATGGCAAATCGCTCAAATGGAAAAATTTGTTGAAAATTTTGTGCTATCATTTGTGGTCCGCCGATTCCAAAATGATGGAATTTGGTATTTTGTTCATTCAGCTTTGTTAAAATTTTAGCAGAATGCAAATCACCCGAATTTTCACCAGCTATCCAAAAAATATTTTTCATTAATTCTCCATTTATATATTTTGCGAAAATCAAAAGTTGCCATTTTGTGTCAATCAATAAAATTTGTGAAAAAATCTTGACCGAAAAGCGAGAATTTCAAGAGTGGAATTAAATTTGGGGCATTAGCTCAGTTGGGAGAGCACCACACTGGCAGTGTGGAAGTCAGCGGTTCGAGTCCGCTATGCTCCACCATTTTTGGAGGAAAAATGAAGCGATTGTTATTTGTATTTTTTATTTTCACAATTTCACTTTTTGCAACCGATATGATTATCGAAAAAATTGATGGAACAACCGAAAATATTCCACTTTCAGAAATTTCCAATATCTCATTTTCTGAAACGCAAATTGAACCGATAGAACGCATTTTATTTATCGGAAATAGCATTACATACTACAATGGCGGAGTGGATTTTCATTTGCAAGAATTAGTTAATGTAGAAAGTGGAAATGTATATTGTAACAGCATTACACAAGGTGGGGCAACTTTGGAAAATCATTGGAATAATCCGTCTGTCCATTTGGAAATTGCAAATGGAAATTACGATATTGTCGTGCTACAAGAACGCACGAGTTGGCCGGTCGATTACCCCGAATTATTTTATGAATACGCCACGCGTTTGGATAGTTTGATAACAGCGTCAGGTTCTGAAACTGTCATATTTTTTAGTCCTCCCTACCGTAGTGTTTTTGATGAAATGATGGAAGGTCAGACAATTGCTTTTGAATACATTAGTGATGAGTTAGATGTAATGGTGGTGGAGGTTGCGCGTGCATGGCAACTGAGTATTGCCCAAAATTCAAATCTGGAATTGTATATGCAAGATGGAAATCATCCTAATAATTTCGGCACTTATTTAAATGTTTGTACTTTTTATGCTTATCTTTGGCAAAATTCACCGGTTGGTTTTGAATATGTAAATGATGAAGAAATTGATGTCGAAACTCGTGAATTTTTACAACAGATAGCGTGGGATACATTTTTGCAAAATAGAAATTAATGAGTCGGTCTAAAATTTTAGGTTAAAAACAATATAAACCGCTCCTTCGGGAGCGGTTGTTTTTTTATATGAAGAATCTATCTGGTTAAGTATTCAATCCATTCGTTCATACCTTCACCAGTTTTAGCGGAAAGTTCGATAATTTTCATATTTGGATTTACTTTCTTGATGTTCTCTCTAATTGCTTCGATTTTTATGTCGAGGTAGGGAAGAAGATCAGTTTTTGTGATAAGGCAAACTTGAGATGTATTGAAAGCAAGAGGATACTTCAGTGGTTTTTCTTCGCCTTCAGTAACACTAAGAAGGACAGCATTTACATGAGCTCCCACATCAAATTCAGCTGGACAAACGAGATTACCGATGTTTTCCACAAAAAGAATATCAGTCTCATCGGTACCAATTTCATCGAGTGCATTTTTTATCCAACCAGATTCAAGATGACAATCTCCACCGAAAGGTCCAGTGTTGATTTGATATGCTTTCACACCGTGTTTTGCAACTCTTTCTGCGTCGAGAGTAGTTTGAATATCTCCCTCGATAACGCTGATCTTTTTATCAGTCATTTGAGCAGTTTTCTCGATTAAACTTGTTTTGCCAGAACCGGGAGAGCTCATTAAATTAAGATAGAAAATATTTTTTTTACCTAAATCAGTGCGTAACTCGTCAGCGATTTTATCGTTCGCATTCAAGATTTTTTTCATTACTTTTACTTCTTTTACATCCATTTTTATCTCCGTTTACTATTTTTGTAATTTACAATCCCAAAAACTGAATTCCCAATCCACTGGCTAAAATTAATAACCCCGCAATTGCGTGCGAATATTTTTCAATTTTCTGCATTGGAATCAGTTTCAAACCGCTTGATGCAATGATAACAATCGTTAGCATCGTTCCAACTGTTACAAGTCCAAAAATTGAAGTGATGATAATTAGTCCAGATAAACTATTCTTTGCAGCTGGATACATCAAAATTGGAATAAGTGGTTCGCACGGTCCTAAAACAAAAATTGTGAATAAAACCCACGGTGTGATATTTTTTTTAATTCTAGAGTGTTTGTGCGAATGTTCTGAAATTTGGGAATGGTCGTGTTTGTGTTTGTGTAAATATCCGTCTTCGTCTTTATGAAAGTGTAAGTGTGAATGTTTGTGCTTTTTGAAGGCTGTGTAAATTCCCCAAACAAAATAGATAAAGCCAAAAATGATGATTAGCCACGCTGCTAAACTACCGCGGATGCTTTCAAATATTTCTATTTTTTGAATGGCAATACCTACGGAAACTCCTACGATTCCTAAAATTACAGAACCTGCAACATGTCCAAATCCGCAAATTAGTGTAATCCAGATGGTTTTGGTAAAACTCCATTTGCGTGCTTTGCTCATCATGATGAATGGTAGATAGTGGTCTGGACCAAATAGGGTGTGAAAAAAACCGATTGATGCGGCGGTGATAGCGAGAAGTGTTATTTCATTCATATTTCTGCTCCTGTAGTGGCAAGACAAAGGGACGCGTGTTTAACGCCTCTTTCTGCTTTTAATTTACTGCAAAGTTGTTGTAGTTTACTTGGTTTCCCTTTCACTACCACAATTTCAAAACAATTATCGTGGTCCAAATGAATGTGTTGTGATGAGATGATTATTTCGTGAAAATCGTGTTGAATATTGGTAAGATTGTTGGTTAACTCACGTTTGTGATGATCGAACACAAGCGTAATGGAACCCGTTACGATTTTGTTGTCCGCCCATTCTTCGTGGATAAGATCCTGGCGAATAAGGTCGCCAATTGCCTTGGAACGGTTGGGATAATTATTTTTTTGAATATGCTTATCGTATTTTTCGACAAGCTCTTTTTCGAGGGAAACCCCGAATCTAACTAATTCTGACATTTTATAATCTCCTTTTTTGTGTTACTAATGACAAAATTGTGTTACGGTGTTTTGGTGTCAAGTGGAAAAATAAATACCAACTCAAAAAAAATAAGTTGGTATTTTATGTTGTTTTAACTATAAAATTACTTTATCTTAAATGTGAACTTTTTTGATTCAGCAAAATCATATTTTAATCTTTTTAATAATTTTTTATCTTCATCTAAAATTTCTATTTTACCGTTTTTTCCAATTAATTCCGGATGTGAATTTCGATACCACCAGTGTCTTATCATACCATCTTCTTTACGGTCAGTAATTTTCAATTCGTAAAAACCTGTAGGTAATTCGATAAGTTTTTCATAAATTTCATTATCTTCAAACACATCTTTTTTATACAAAATTTTGCCAACATCATTTGTGATAGTGTAAGCATTATCTCGTGCTCTGCCTAAACCTTGAGCTTCGATGTGTAGATAAAAACGAACTGGCAAAATAGGAAGTTTCACCACCGTCGAGGACATTAAATTGTTATTTATAATTGTTTTCCATTTTTTAGCGAGTTAAAACAAATATTTCCTAAGA
This sequence comes from uncultured Candidatus Cloacimonadota bacterium, assembly GCA_964638205.1. Lineage (GTDB taxonomy): Bacteria > Cloacimonadota > Cloacimonadia > Cloacimonadales > TCS61 > TCS61. The sequence continues at coordinate 10,085 of CAZWYK010000035.1, forward strand.
AAGTTTCCAACTTTATTAGGAAATATTA
>CAZWYK010000036.1:0-10054 GCA_964638205.1 uncultured Candidatus Cloacimonadota bacterium
ACACTATTCTCCTAACCCTTCCAAAATCTATTTTATCCCAAGAAATGTTTTAACTATCTATGGAAATGTTTCAACTATCTCAAGAAATGTTTTAACTTTCTATGGAAATGTTTTAACTTTCTATGGAAATGTTTTAACTTTCTATGGAAATGTTTCAACTATCTCAAGAAATGTTTTAACTATCTCAAGAAATGTTTTAACTTTCTATGGAAATATTTCATCTTTCTAGAGATAAAAACGAAAATGTGATGAAATCTTTAATTAAATAATGTAAAATTTTGGTGCTTATTGTTACCATAGAAAGATTTCCCAGGGTTAATTTTCTGTCAAGTGGAAAAATAATAATTAAAAGTGTGATGTAGAAAGACTTGGGGATAATATTCCTCTTCTTTGGTTTTGTAATTTACTAAACGCTATCAACTAAATTTATGGAAACCTGTTGACTTTTTGGTGTTCAAATAATTCTTGGCATATTCTAAATAATGTTGAGGTTATAAATGAAAACATTCAAAAATGGCGTTTTAATGTTATTGTTCTTGATGATATTCTGGGTATTGATAGCCGGGGTAGCTGTGCAAGAGCTGATAATAGGGCTAATTGTTTCCATATTAATTACAATTTTTGTAAAATCATCGATTTTTGGCGAGGTCAAACTTTCGCCCAAAGCAATTTTACACTGGATTTTGTACTCTTTTGTGTTCACCATTGAATTGATAAAATCTAATTTTGATGTGGCTTTTCGCGTGTTACACCCCGTGATGCCTATCAATCCTGGGATTGTGAAAGTTCGCACTAAATTAAAATCCAGGTTGGGTAGATTACTCTTGGCAAATTCCATCACGCTAACGCCGGGAACACTCACCGTGGAAGTGAAAGACGAATTTTTCTACATTCATTGGATAGATGTAACTTCCGATGATATAGAAGGGGCAACGCAAGCGATTGTTCATAAATTTGAAAAATACTTGGAGGTGGTTTGTGGTTGATTTATTGTATAATATTGCGGCGATAATTGCATTAATTGCTATAATTCTTACTTTTATTAGATTGATTTTGGGACCCACGGTGGCAGATAGAGCAATTGCCCTGGATGGGATGACAGTGATGGCAATCTCTTTGATAGTTTTCATTGCTTACTTTTCGGAAAGAATAATTTATCTTGATGTTGCCATGGTTTACGCACTCATTAGCTTTATTGGCGTGGTGGCAATTGCACGCTATATGGAAAGGGGGATATAATGGAATTGTTAGGTGCTATTATTACTCTCTTTGGTTCACTCTTTCTTTTCATCGGAGCATTGGGAATTGTCAGAATGCCCGATGTTTACAATCGTATGCAAGCAGGAACAAAGGCAACAACATTGGGAAGTGTATTTTTTTTACTTGGAATTTCTGTAGGTCATTATCAATGTGGTTGTGTTGGCAAAGTTACTATTTTGATACTTTTCATTGTGATTACAAATCCAATTTCTTCCAACGCAATTGCGAGGGCATCTCACTTTGTTGGCATTAAACTTGCCAAGATTTCCAAGAAAGATGAGTTGCAGGAAGACAAAGATAGCGGGGTGGTGGCATGATTTCGGTGATAATTATAGTTTTAGGTGTTATCATGGTAATTTCAGCATTTCTGGCTCTTTATTTGAAAAATTTAATTTCTGCTATCATTAGTGCAGGTGTGATAAGTCTGCTAGCGAGCATTATCTATTTGTTGCTTGCCGCACCAGATGTGGCTATGACAGAAGCAGCAATTGGTTCTGGCATTACAACGGTGGTTTTTCTTTATGCGCTCAACAGAATTCGAAAGGAGCGAAAAGATGATTAAAAGATTATTTGTGCTTGTTGTGTTGGTGGCGATTGTTTTTATGTTTCTTCCATTTCTAAAAGTAGCACCAACTACAGAGTTAAATCCCATTTCCAAAGGTTATGTAGCAGGTTCTGCCGATAGTCTTGGGTGTGCGAATGTGGTAACTTCGGTAGTGGTTACATACCGTGGGTTAGATACGCTCGGTGAAGTTGCCGTACTATTCATTGCCACTGCGGGGGTGGCTTTTCTACTTCGCAAGCAAAAAGAGAAATTAAAGAAGAGAAAGTCTTCCGAGATATTAGAAACTGGTAACTCTTTTTTGTTCCCCTTAATTCTTCTCTTTGGGGTTTACATTTTCATCCATGGCCATCTCACACCGGGAGGTGGTTTTCAAGGTGGAGTAGTAATTGCGTCTGGTGTCTTGATGCTGATGTTATCTAATGTTTCTCTGAAATTAAATAAGACAATGCTTCACTTTGTGGAGAGTTTGTCGGGTGCATTCTATGTTATGATTGGCGTGCTTGGTTTAGTTTTGCTTGGTGCAAATCATTTTCTCGATAATCGCTTTATTCCACTTGGAACTTTTGGAACATTATTTAGTGCAGGTGCCATTCCCATCATCTATTCTCTCATTGGTTTGAAGGTTGGAACGGAACTTGTGGGCATTCTCAACAATATGAAGAGAGGTGACTGATATGTTGGTTACACTGATTGGTTTGTTACTTGTAATTATAGGTTTGTGGGGGATTTTAACTCAAAAGAATATCATTAAAATGATTCTTGGTTTCACTATCATGGATACCGGTATTCATTTGTTAATCGTATCGATTGGTTACATCAAAGATAAGACAGCTCCCATCATGGATGCGACTCTTTCCCAAGTAGATGCCGTCTCTAAGGTGGTAGATCCTGTTCCTGCGGCACTTGTACTTACGGCTATTGTAATTGGTTTGGCAGTTACGGCATTGATGTTGGTCTATGCGGTGCAAATGTACAATCAGAAGGGTTCACTTAATATTGAAGATTATGGAGATTTAAAATGGTAAATCCGATATACATATTTATTGTTACATTTGCGGTGGCGTTTCTATTGCCACTATTTGAGAAAATTAGCAAAAAAGTTTCGGAATTAGTTTTTTACGGAACGCTTCTATTCATCACAACTATTTCTGGACTATGGTTTTACGCAATTATTTGGCAAAATAATGTAACTCAAGTTTTTACGGCTGGTTTCAATCCACCGCTCTCGATTAATCTTCAATTTGGAGCAGAGGAGGCTTTCTTTGTGGTGCTTTGCCACATTGCAGGACTTTTGGGTGCTATCTATCTTCACCATAAAATTAGAGAAAATTCAGTTTATCTCAAAATGATTTTCCTTACTTTAATTATGGGCGTAAGCGGCGTGATTATGACGCGTGATTTGTTTAACTTATTTGTGTTTTTGGAAATTGTAGCAATTTCTACTTATGCGCTTATTGGCATGGGAAAAAAGTCGATTGCCGCAGGTTTCAAGTACATGATTGCCGGTGGCATTGCATCTGCTTTTTTTCTAATTGGAACTATTTATCTTTATAAGTTTACTGGTACTTTGAACATAGATTTGATGGTTTATTCCAAGGGTTTGATTGTTGGCAGTGCCGGTTCACTCGCTATCTTCTTGCTCTTTGGCGCTATTTTAATAGAACTAAAACCATTTCCTGCGAACGGTTGGGCACTCGATGTATATCAATCTGCCCACAGTGGAATTGCTGCCTTAATTTCGGTGGTAGTGAGCGGAGCTATGTTCTTCGCTCTTTACAAAATATTGCCGATATTACCTTCAAATTACTATCCGCTTGTTGCTGGAATTGGTATCGCGACTTTTGTCTTCTCCAATTTAATGGGTTTGAAGCAGACCAATGCCAAGCGTTTGCTCGGTTACTCCTCGATTGCCCAAATGGGTTTGATTCTTGGGGTATTGGCTCTTATTCTACAATTTACCAATGATTATGCCCGTATGGATGCAGTCTTAATAGTTGTGGTTGGCTTGTTTATCAATCATTTCTTTGCAAAAGCAGGGCTCTTTTGGCTTGCTGGGGTTGTGGAAAGAGAAAACATTAAAGATTGGGCAGGATTGGTAAAAAATCCCATTCTATTTTTTACTTTTGGGGTGTTTATTTTTGCACTTATTGGCTTGCCGCCTTTCCCAAGTTTTTGGGCAAAATGGCATTTGATAACCCAATTGGCTACATTTAATTTTCACAGTTGGATTTGGATAATTCTACTTGGCTCACTTTTGGAAGCAGTCTATTTACTCCGTTGGTTTGGCATGGCGGTGAAAAGTGAAAGCAAAGTTTCTTTCGCTATACCTTTGTCAAAAGTGCTCCCCATAGTTATATTTTTACTATTACTTATCTACTCTGGCTTTACGATGATGGATATGATGCCAAACTTTGGCTCGTACTTTATTTTATCAATTTTTGCTGGTGCACTTCTATTTACGATAGATTGGCTGCCAGCAAAAGTGAAAGCAATTATATCGATACTTATGGTGAGCGTTTTTGCTTACTTTACCTTTATAGAGTTAGAAGGAATTCGCCAAATATTTAGTGTTATTTTCCTGATTGGTAGTGTGATTCAACTGTTTCCAACGATGGAAAGTAAAGGTGAAAGGCGCGGTTTTTATCCGCTCCTGGTGATGATGCTTTTTGCTCTTGGAACGCTTCTGAAAGCAACCACAACTCTCCAATTTTTCTTTGCGTGGGAATTGATGACGGTAAGCTCGTATCTATTAATTTTACGCGGGAAACAATCAGCAAAGCCAGCATTACTTTACATTATTTTCTCACTTGCTGGTGCTTATCTACTCTTGGCATCATTCGGCTACATTTTTGGTGAAATTGGCTCAACTATGTTGGATGAACTTTATAGTGTAATTGCTTACGCACCGTTTGCATTTGTTTTACTAACACTTGGATTCCTTATTAAAACTGGTGCATTGGGTGTTCACCTTTGGCTTTCTGGTTCTTATGCAGAAGCAGAGAATGATGTTTCACCAATCATTTCATCTGTTCTCAGTAAAGTTGGTATTTTTGGTATTTTTGTAGTTTCCATAATTTTTGGAAAACAAATTTTTGCTAAAATTGAGATACAAACTCTTTTGGGTTGGGTTGGTATTCTTACTGCGCTTTTTGGTGCTTTGATGGCTGTGTTTCAGGAAGATATTAAGAAGCTTTTGGCTTATTCTAGTATGGGACAAGTTGGTTATATGGTGCTTTCTGTAGCTACTATGAGTCATCTCGGTTGGACTACTGCTCTTTATCTTTCTTTCAACCACCTCTTTTTTAAAGCGATTCTATTCATTGCATTTGCAGGAGTAATTTCTCGCACTAAAACTAGGAAAATGTATGAAATGGGTGGACTTATCAAAAAAATGCCCATCTCATTTTTCACGGTAATGATTGCTATAATTGCCCTTTCTGGTGTGCCACCACTTACTGGTTTTGGTGGTAAATGGATGCTGTATAATGCGCTGATAGAAAGAGGTTGGTATCTGCAAGCAGGAATAGCATTTTTCGCAAGTTCAGTTGCATTTTTATATTGTTATCGCCTTATTCATACCGTATTTTTGGGGCAAGAAAAGACTGCTTTCAGAAGTGTGAAAGAAGCTTCAATTTGGTACATTATTCCACAAGTTATCTTCGTGATGGCAATAATGGTATTCTCTATGTTCCCAAGCTTAATGATAAAACCGATAACTTCTGCAGTTGGCATTCATATTCCTACTGATATTTCTTGGAATGGAAATGTTCTGATAAGTAATTTGGGCTATTGGAATGGAAGTATGGTGATGAATATTGTGATGGGTGTGTTTATGGTGCCACTTATTTGGTTACTTATTCGTGTGAAATCGGTTACAAAGGTAAAACAGTTTAATATTGTTTTTGCAGCGGAGCGACCACACACGCCAGAAACAACTCATGTTGCTCATAATTTCTTTGCGCCATATCAAAGAGCGTTAGGGTTTTTAGTAAGACCGCTTGCCACAAAGTTTTGGAATGCAGTTGCAGAAATATTTCATTCAGTTGCTGCTTTGATTCGTCAAATTTACACAGGTAACGGGCAAACTTATGCACTTCATATTTTGATGTATTTAGTAATATTATACTTTATTTTAGGAGTTAAATAGATGACAATCACAACAGTTTTATACGCTTTAATTTCACTTTTGATAATTCTTGTTTGGGGACTTTTGATGAATGGAATTGTGCGTCGTGTAGTAGCAAAAGTTCACGGTAGGATTGGTCCTCCTCTTTGGCAACCGTTTCTCGATATTATCAAAAATAATGCAAAACGAACCGCAATTTCTCACGGAATTATGTTTTACTTGGGACCTGCTTTCCGAATAGCTGGTGGAATTGGCACTTTCCTTTTTATTCCCATAATTTTTGGTTCGACATTTTTTGCGAATTTTAGTTTTGCAGGTGATGCATTACTCGTGATGTATTTCATCTTTTTCGGTCAGCTTGGAATGGCTCTTGGTGCTGGTGAAGGTGGTCATCCACACAGTGCAATTGCAGTGGGCAGAGGACTTGCACAGATGACGGCATTTGAAGTTCCTTTTGCACTTTCAATTATTTCGATAGCAATGCAATATCGCACTTTGAACATCACTGAAATTGTTGCTGCTCAGCAAGCTGGTGTTTTTAGTTGGACTATTTTCACAAATCCATTTGCAACCATTGCAGCCTTGATTGCCCTTTTGGGAATGAATATGCATTCACCTTTCGACATTGTGCTTGCACCGCAAGAAATTCCAATTGGACCTCCTACTGAATTTCACAGTTTTTTTTTGGGAACACTGCAAACCAATCGTGCTATTTTTAATATGGCAAAATTAGTTTTATTTATGAATTTATTTTTTGGTGGTGCGACTAATTTCCCGATTTTGATGATTAAAACTTTTTTAATTTATATGATAAGTGTAGTTGTGGGTGTTTCTTATCCACGTTTTAGGACGGAACAGTCAATTCGATTTTTTCTTGGAGTTCCAACTATTATTGGAATAATTTCTGTCGTGATTTTTATGGTTAAATAGGAGATAAATGTGGATAAAGAAAAATTAGCAAATGATGGTTTGAAAGAAAGTGAAAAGCATCTTTTTTGTGATACAAGACCGCAACCTTATAAGTCGTACAACAAATATTGGGAAAAATTTCTCAATTGGGCGCGTGCGGAATCTTTGTGGATTCTTGGCTTTGGAACTGGCTGTGGTGCAATAGAATTGCGTCCACTTCTTACCGCACGATACGATATTTCACAATATGGCATGGCTCCTCGAGCTACTCCAAGGCAATCTTCTGTTTTCGTGATTGGCGGGTACGCTTCCGTCAAAACTTTGAAGCGGATTATTCGTAGTTATGAACAGATGCAAGGTCCAAAATTTGTGGTTGCAGTTTGTAGTTGTTCCATTAATGGTGGAATGTATTGGGATAGTTATAACACGATAAATCGTATTGATCACTATATCCCTGTGGATGTTTATATTACTGGCTGTATGCCACGCCCAGAAGCGATTATAGCTGGATTTGGCGATTTGAAAAAGCGCATTAAAGAAGGTCGTGCTGATGGTCATAATGAGTATGTGAAAAATTTTGATTGGTATAAGGCAAATCAAAAAAAGATAATTAAAGACTGGAATATGCCAGATTATAATTGGTAGGAAACTATGAAAAACTTATTAGAAAAATTAGAAAATGTGTTTGGAATTTCACAAATTTCAAAACAGCGTAATGATTTATATTTTGTAAATGTTAGTAAAGAAAAACTCGTTGCAACTCTGACGCATCTTCGTGATGTCGAAAATTTCACCCACCTTGTTTTGATGTCGAATGTTGATTACATTGAAAGAGGTGTTTTCCAACTAACTTATATTTTACATAATTACGAAACGCATATAGATTTAGCTATTTTAGTGGAAATTGAACGTGAGAATCCATTAATGGATTCAATTCATCATTTATGGAAGCAAGGTTGGGCGTATCAGCGTGAGATTAAAGAAATGTATGGTATTGACTTTCCTAATAGTCCACGTGTTGATGAAGCCTTTGTCTTGGAAGGATGGGAAGAGATACCACCAATGCGTCGTGATTTTGATACACAAAAAAATTCTGAAGAGACATATTTTCCGCGCGGCATTCGTCAAACCAATGACCCCAAAACATATATGGCTCAAAAGTTATATCCGCAAGGAGAAAAATAATGTCTAAAGAAGATAGAAGTAAATTTCCCAAAGTTGTGGACGGAAAGGCAATTTTTGATTTAAGTTCACAGAAATTCACGAAATTGTGGCACGGTCCGCAACATCCTGGTGTTACTGGAAATATGTCGCTTGAGTTGACTATTAGTGGTGATGAAGTGGTGGAATGCAAAACTCATGTTGGCTATTTGCACCGTGGTTTTGAAAAATTGATGGAAAAACGTAAATATATTCAAAATTTTCCACTTGTTTGTAGAATTTGTGTGCCAGAGCCAGATTTTAACGAATATCTTTATGCTGCAGCTATTGAAGATTTAGCCAAAATTCAAATTCCAGAAAAAGCAAAATGGTTGCGTGCTCTCACTTTAGAGATGGCAAAATTGATGTTTTTTACCTACTGGTTAGGTGGACAAAATTCTTCATTTGGAATGGGAACTTTAAGCCAATGGGCAGTAGCACATCGTGATTATATGCTCGATTTATTTGAAGAACTTACGGGTGCGAGAATTTATCATATGTACATTGTGCCTGGTGGAGTTAGGAGTGATTTGACGACTGGTTTTGAAAATCGTTTGGAAACAGTTTTACAAAAATTTGATAAATTATTAGCTGAAATGGGTTCGATAACTTTCAATAGTGATGTATTCAAAAAAAGAGCAAAAAATCTTGGCATCATTACACCGGGAATGGTAGATAAATATGGTATCGTTGGACCAAATGCAAGGGCTGCAGGCTTTGCTCGTGATGTGCGAAAAGATTCACCTTACCTTATGTATGATAAGTTAGATTTTGATGTAATAACAGCAGATTTCTCAGATGCTTACAATCGTGCCCATTTGCGTTGGCAAGAAGCTAAATTGTCGATAAATTTAATTCGTCAAATTTTGGTAAAAATGCCGAAAAATGGCGAGATTCACACAAAACTACCAAATCCATTACATTGGAAAATTCCGGCTGGCAAAACTTATGTGCGCGCAGAAACAACGCGTGGCGAAATGGGTTATTTTGTTGTTTCAGATGGTTCGGAATATCCACGCCGAATTCATGTACGCGGACCGAGTTTCAATCATGGTCTTGCTCTTTTGGAAGATTTGGCAGTTGGTACAAACATTGCAGACATGGCTGGTTTGATGGTTTCACTTCACACTTGTCCGCCAGAAATTGAGAGGTAAAAAGATGAGTTTAAAAGGAATTTTAACACCTTTAAAAGTTTGGAAACGAGCGTTTGAAAAGCCTTACACAATTGCAAGTCCAATTAAGGAAAGACCAGGTGTTGCTCGTTATCGAGGTTTTCATAAAAACGAAATAGATAAATGTATCGGTTGTGGTAGTTGTGAAGAAATTTGTATGAACAAAACTATCGACTTAATTCCAGTTGAAGGAGCTGAAACGAAAGATGGTGATAGTGGTTTGCGTCCGAGTTTTGATTACGGTCGTTGCTGTTGGTGTGCACTTTGCGTTGATATTTGCCCATCTGGTTCGCTTACAATGTCGAACGATTATACATGGGCGGATGAAGATGCCGATAACTATATTTTTACACCGGGTATTGATAAAAAGAAATGGGATAATGCAGAAATTGGCTACAAAACTCAGATTGGATTTAGTTTATTATTATCAGAAAGAGTTGAAATGGAAATGTTATCTGCTGAAGATGGACTGAAATCTTTCTTAGAGTTGGTAAAAGGTTATTCTAAAGAACAGGCTATTATTGAAGCTGATAGATGTGTCGAGTGTGGAATTTGTGTGGCAACTTGCCCAGCACATATGGATATTCCAAAATATATTGCCGCCATTCGTGAAGATAATTTGGGATTGGCTTTGCAAAAGTTATACGAAACAAACCCAATGCCTGCAACTTGTGGCCGTATTTGCACGCATTTATGTGAAGATGTTTGTGTGATTGGTTTGAACGGTGAACCACTTGCTATTCGTTGGTTAAAACGTTACATTGCAGATCAAATTGAACTTTCAGAGTATAAAAACATTTTAAATGATGAGACAAGCTCAAA
>CAZWYK010000037.1:0-9961 GCA_964638205.1 uncultured Candidatus Cloacimonadota bacterium
GAGACTGAATTATCATTTTTTCTTTGCGAAAGTATGTTTGTTCGCAAAATTCGAAAAGCTTCCGAGCTTGCTGATTTTGGTGCGTAACTTGAAATTAAGCGTGAAATCATTTGCTGTTTAACTGCCTTCAATCCATCTTTTTTAGAATCTTTACTTTTCAAAATAAGATTTTCAATCTGATCGAGGTCATCGTCTGAAACAGCAAATTGTGGAATTGTTCCCAATATTGGAAGGGCTACGCTGCGTTTCATATCATCGAAAGTTCTAATTTTAGAATCAAACGAATGGAGCATTAATGCTGTAGTAATACCAGCTCCAACACCTAAAATAAGTGCAACCATCAAGTTCATTTTTTTATTTGGTTTGATAGGCTTTGTTGGTAACATTGCTTCTTCCACAATGCGTATTTTCCCAACTTTAGATTTTTCTACAATTTTAGCATTTTCATATTTTTCGACCAACATTGAATAAATTTTTTCACTCATTTTAGTGTTGCGAATGAAACGTGCCAGTTGAATTTCAGTATCAGGCAAAATGGACATTTGACTATTGTAATTTTCGACTGTTTTTTGGAGTTCTTTAACTTTTGATTGGTTGATATTGTGCTCGATTTGTGCTATTGAAATTTTTCCAATAAGTTCAGAACGATAAATAAGTGGGTCTGCCGAACCAGCTTTGATGAGCAATGTTTTTTGGATTTCAGTTTTTAATGTTTCTTTCGAATCTTCGATAGATTTTTTTCTTGAAACAAGATCAGGGTGAGTTTCTGGGTATTTTGCATCAGTGAGTAATCTTAAATATTCAGCTTGCTTCAGGGTTATTTCAGTTTTTAATTCTTCTAAAAACGGAGTGTTTAGCGTGATGTTTACATCTGTTAAAAGGGAATCTTGTCCCGAGAGTTCTTTTCTCAAATAGGTAAGATGTTGGTTAGATACATTCATATCTGTTTTAGCTTCCGCAAGGAATTTTTCGAGTTCAGAGGAACGTTCGATAAGTGCGGTTGTTTCTTCCGATAATATCGAAATTCCGTGCTCAATTTTGTATGAACGCAATTGCTCTTCTGTGTCGCGAAGATTGCGTTCTTGGTCATCAAGCTGGAACGATAAAAATTCTCTAATACTGCGAAATTCTGTTCGAGCATAATCTGTATCTTGTTGCTGTAGAGCACGTGCTGCTGCATTTGCAATCTCCTTTGCTTCAATTGGATAAGCCGATTCAGCGTTAATAAATAGCAAATCTGTGTCGCGCTCTGTTTCGATTGATAAATTTTGTATGATATAGCTGACTGCGTTTTGCTCATCTAAATCATAAACAGGGAAATTTTTAAAGTCATCAAGATGTTGCAGCAATTTATAGATTAAAGTTACAACGGGTCTGCTTTTCAGAATGTAAATATTGTTATTTATGGTGGATGTGTTTGTACCATAACTTGCGATGAAGAGGTCGCTAGTTCTATTTTCTTCCAAAAGGACAGTTGCTTTGGTTTTGTAGATACGCGGTGACCTAGCGGTGTAGAGAAAAGAGATGCCTACGATTGCTACAAATAGTGAAATTGCAATCCATTTGTAGCGTGCCACGATGTTTAGATAATCGGTAAAATTAATTTCCTGTTCTTCAAATTCTTGGTAATTTTTATTTTGCATAATTCCTCGTTTTAGTTGTTGAGATTAGTTATTATTAAATATGTGGAAAGGACGGAGGCAATTTGAGAGAGCCAATTCACAGCTTTTGTGAAAGCATAATATGTGGAACCAGATACGATAATTGTGTCGCCCGGTTTCAAGATTGTAACCAATTTAGCATTACCGGTTTCAAGATACTTTCGTAAATCGACATTAAATACTTCTTCTTTGCCACCTGCTGTTCTAATTATTTTTATTGTGGAAAGTTTTGCGTGTTCAGTTGGCCCGCCCGCAGAAGAGATAAGCGTGAGAATATCAGTGTTATCAGGCACGATATAGAGACCTGGGTTTTTCACTTGTCCCCAAATGTAAGTACGGATTTTCAACTGTTCTGTGCCAGCTAAAGTTCCCGAATATTGATAGATAGAAGCTTGATTGAAGTTGCTTTCCGTTTGTGAAAATACAACATAAACCATGTTCAATAAAACGATGAATAAAAATATTTTTTTCATAAAATCTCCTCTGACTTCACAAAAGATTCAACCAGCTTTTTTGAGTCAAGATAAATCATTGTAGATTTATTTGACCTTCATCTGATTCAGCACCAGATTCAACAGTATAAATGATTCCATTAATAGGTAATGGTGTAAATGAATTGCCAAAAACATCAACTCGCCAGCTTAAAGTTGTGGGGGTTTGAATTTCTGGACCATCATATTCGATTGGAAGTGCAGCTGCACTCACATCAATTGGGTCATCACTCCAAATTAATTCGTGATTTTCATTAAAAAGCATGATGCGGAATGAAGCATAACCTTCTGGATCCCATTCAAAAAATAAGCTGTCAGTTGGAAAAATTAGTGGTTGACTAAGAAGTTTATAGCAAACGAGATTAGAAAAATCAGATTCATTTCCAGAATTATCAATCGCAGTCATAAAGTAAAACCAATTTGTTTGAAGAAGTGGATTTTGATCAAGATAAAGCATTTGATTATAGTAATCTAGAGTGTCAAGACAAGTAGAGTATTCGATTAATTCTAAATCTTGATTATAATCTTCCGATGAAAATCGATAAATTTTTAAATAATCAATATCTGGTTCTGGCAGATGGTGCCATTGTAACTGAATGCCATCTCCAAATGCGTCTATACCGTTGTTTTCAATGTCTAAATCCAGCCCGTTATAAAAATTTGTGCTGTCGTGTGCGGAGATAAAACTATCACCGAGATGAGGAATTAATTGCGGGGCGTTAGGTGGTGTTGTGTCCGAGTCTGTAATATCTTTGCCTGCACAACTTAAAATGGTTACAAGTAATAAAATGATAAAATATTTCATAAAACCTCCTAAAAAATCAATGTTAAACCAATGCGATTTGTGTTAGCAAGTGAATTTGTTACGAAAGCGTAATCAATGGCAAAATTATAGAATTTTAAACTTAAACCGGCCGAAATATGTTCATTATAATAACCAGTGCGTAATCCCAAAATATCTTTATAACAGTATTCCATTCCGAGATGCCTACTTTTACCATAAATATAGTCTGTATCTGAAGATATCGTAATGGAAGAGTTGATAAATTTTAAGGGTTGAATAATCGCAACCCCAACTTTTGTGTTGAATAAAATTTCATCGGTTCGGTTGGAAAAATCATCTTCCACAATCCAAGTAACATCAGTTCCGCCAACGTCTTGAAAATTTGTGCTGATTTTTATTTTACCTAACCAATTTTTTTCAAAAAGGAGAGCCAAATCTGTTTTTGCCATTACAGAAAAATCAAAGCCAGTTCCATTTGCGGTATTTTCGGCGATGTTACGATTGATGTATTTGATAGTAATCCCAAAATGTAAGTCGAGCGGGATTTCAAAGAATAACCAACCTAAATTGATGTCTTTATGAATGTGCTTTGCGAAAGCAAATTGGATAACATCGTCAGTACTTTTCATTTGTCCATCAGGTGTGCCAGGTAGATTAAATTCGTGGTGAGAAGTGCGATAATCAACAGAATAGACGAGCCATTCTTCCCAAAAAATTGGAATATTATCAATCGAAAGTCGGGTCCAATTCAAGCCGATTGTAACATTTCCGGGAAGCGGTTGGCAAAATGTAAAATTATCGTAAACTGCAAGATTTTTATAGAGAAAAGCACGCGTCAAGCTTGCTTCGTTTTTTTTGATTTGGGACAATCCCGCAGCATTCCAATAAATCGCGGAGCCATCATCAGCGAGGGCTGAAAATGCACCTCCCATTCCGGCAGCACGAACGCCAGTGCCGATTATCAAAAAATCACCAGCATATCTACTAGCGGATAAATTTATTACAATCAAAAGCAAAATCGATAAAATTATTTTTTTCATTTTTTCACCTACTTTAGAATCGCCATTTTTTCGGTTTTTTCCACAAGGTTATTTCCTTTTTTTGCGGTAATGCGATAGAAATAAATGCCATTTGCAAGATAGTGTCCTTCATTGTCTGTGCAATCCCAACCATAAACAGTGCGTGGAAATTCATGGTAGCCAACGGCGGTTGGTAAATTGCTAAAAGTTTTTACCAATCTACCACTAACAGTATAAATTTTGATATTTACATTATCAGCATTATCAGTAAGAACGTAAGTAAATCTTGTTCTAGCAGAATTGCAATGATGTACCGTCTGTGTTTTGACTGGATTTGGATAGTTAGCGAAATTCAAAACATCAAATTCTTCATTAATTTGAAACTCAATTCCGAGTGTTTTAGCATTATTATTTATATCAGAACAATCCATAGTAATAACATAATTTCCACTTGTAAGGTCATTCAATGTATATTTAATCGGTATGTTTATGAGATTTCCGTAAGTTGCAGAAAGGGAATAATCTTTCTTTTCAATTTCGGTTACATCAAATCCGTCAGAAAGGAATAATTTAAGATTTTCATCGAAAATATTGATACCATTTTCATCTGAAAGTAAAAACGAAATCGTGCCGACTCGTGAAATGTAACCACCAAAAGTAAAATCCTCGCTGATGTTCGATTGACTAAATTCTTGTCCTTCCACATTTGCTTCAATGTAGGGCGAGGCGTGGTCGTTGTTCTGCAAAATTGTATAAATTCCGATACGGTCTATTTTTGCTTCAATGGAATCGCTATAAACAATTGTAGGAGCCGCGTAAACCCATTTTTCAAAATCAGCCTGCCAACAATAAAGATGGAAGTCAGTCGTATTTATTTGCTGTAAAGTATCGTTCGGGTTAAAATGAAATTTTAAAGTAATTTCTTGATTATTTGGAAAGTGTCCGAGCGAGTCTGCTAAAAATAATTCGTCAATTACACCAATTTCATAAGCAGTAGAATAATTGTCATTTGCAAATAAAACATTTTGAATGTCTGGTTGATTTATTGCTTCCTTTGTGCCGAGATTATTAAGATAGAAAAATACGCTATCTGGTGCAAAGTGTTCAGGGAAAATGCAATCCATATTTCCGTCTAAACTACTAATGGTAACAGCAGAATTTCCGATTTGAAAGTAACTCAAATAGAAGGTATGGGTTAATTCATTATTATCTAGCGTAGCTATTTCTGGGAAAAATTCAGCGTTTTCGTTTACAACGGCTCGAATTTCAACGGTGTCGTTTAAAGCCTCAGATGGTAATGAAATGTAGCTCCATCTTTCTTCCAATTCTGGGAGAGGTGTGAAATCTGTTAAGATTGGTTCCAGTTCGGTGTTCAAAAATTCTAGTTTTATTTGGCAAAAATCAGCAATATCAGTTCCTTTATTTTTGATGAGTAATTTAATTGTGGGCTGGTTTTCGTGTTCAATTAATTCCATAATTTGGAGGTTTAAATCTGCACCAATAGTGGTGTAGTTGTAGTTTTCTGAGTGGGTTGAGTTGCCATTTAGATCAAATATTTCAAAGTGAAAAGTAACATTGCTACCAGGATTCAAGGGTGGTAGCGGGTTTGTGGTTTTGTATTTTGCACCGTCGATATTAGTCATTTCATAATCAAAGAAATTATATAGTTTCAAAACAACATAATCAATTTCATCTTCATCAAAAAAATCTGCTTGAATATGGACAGAGTCATTTGCAGTAGGATTTTCTGGCAATGTTTCTAAATTGGTAACTGCCGTTTTTCCAACCGTGAAATTAGTTATTCCATTCACTTCAAAATTTTCCCCCAAACCGTAAAATTTTATGTAATTTGCGTAAATTAAATCTGTAGATTCAGGCACGACAAAACTGCTTAGTTTAATTGTATCATTTTCTGCCACAATTTCAAATGGGTAATATTGGTTGAGGGGAAGTTGAACATCGTCTTCATCAAAAATTACGAATTTACCTTTTGTGACATTTGGCCCTGCTTCTACTGAAATTTGAAGTGTATCTCCTTCGCTAAAGTTGTATTTATTGATGGTGATATCTCGTTTTTCAGCAGGTCTAACAATCGGTGCCACTGGGTCGCCAAAAAGAGCACCAGCTCCGACAAAAGCTTTTGTGTAAAGCGCTTCACGACCATAAGCAGAATAGAATTTAGCCTTGGTTAAATCTACAATTTCTCCAACTGATTGTAAATTGGACTGAAAAATAGATTCGGTGAGCATTTTACTGAAAAATTCATTTTGATATTTGTAGCCGTAACCAGTAAAACCAAAATGTGCAATAGCACCTTTTCCCGGTGTAATGATGAATTTTTCACCAATCGAAGTGCTTTGCGGTTGATTAAATGAAGAACCATAGCACGACAGACTTGCCACAAAGGGATAGTTGGCATTATTCAAAGTGACAATATCATTAAAGCTTAAAAGATTATAATCTGCCCAAACATATCCACCACCATGCCCGAGAAATTGAATGTAAGAAGCACCATTATTGACGGAATTTATGAGCGAATTGGTAGTTCCAGCATAACCGCTTGGAAGTCCATTTGTGTTGCAATAAATTCGTTTCACATGAAATTCTGGTGGAATCATTTCATTAATAACGCGTTCACTTTGATTGGCAAAAAAGGTGCCTTCGCTTGGTTTTCCACCGGCAGCCATAATTACTTTACTGTGCCAAAAATCATCGTAATTTGGATTGTTCACGTGGTGAATGGTTTTATTTACAATACCTTCAACTTGACTTTCATCCCAAATGTTTATTCGACTGATACTGATATCAGGAACATAATCATCTCCAACGATACATCCAAACCAGTTGTCAGACGGAACCACGCCGCATCCACTTTCCCAAATATTTTTGAATGGAATCAAATTATAAGGTCTATTGCTACTGTTATCGCGTTCATCTGTGATGCCATCGCCCAAGAGTAAAACATAAGAAAGTTGGGGATAATTCCAATTATTATAAGCGTATTGCAGGAAATCTCTAATTGCTTGTGCGGAACGAATACCATGATTAAATTCATCAAAAATATCTTGAAGTGCAACTATTTTAGTGCTGACTCCTTGACTTTCCCAGAAGTTTTTGAAATTCAGAAGGTGTTCATTCTTTGTGAAATCTTGAATGGCGATAACGACATATTCCGCTGAATTTGAGGGTGACTTCAAATTTGAAGGGGTATTTACTCTTATGAATTTTGGTGATTTTTTTTGAGTATTTGTGACTGCGTAATATTCTGTGTTTTGCGAAAAAATACTATCTTGAAAAGATACTTTAAATGGCGCTCCGCCATCTTCAAAAAATGATTCTATTTGTAAATTTTCAAAAACACTACACCCAAGTTTGTAAATCGAAATATCATCGTCTGAAAATCCATCAATTTCAAATTGATATAAGTCTAATGGCTTGTTCTGTGGTTTGCAAAAACGAATAAAGTCTTCATCTGTTTTGTACTCACGCCAGTAAGTTAAATCAAAATAGTCAAAAACTTGTTGCTCTGTATTGATGCCTGGAATACCGGGAACACCGATATAAAGGTCATTTAGTCCGTGATTTAGATGTAAGTTTTGAATGGTGTTCGTATTCTCAAAAATTTGTTCATTTTGTCCCCACCAATCCATTTGATTTATCAAAGAAGAATTTATGTGAACTTGTGCACGGTGATTGTCGATATCTTCATATTCATTAATCTCTTCAGTAGATAGGTCATCTTCCAGATAAGATGTGCCGAAAAGACAAATCTTGGCATTTAGATTACGAATTGCAGATTGGTGTGGATACTGAATTTCAAATGGGTATCGCTCTAAAGTCGGTGCGTTTAATTTATCCCAAAACCAGATGTCTTCCCTGAAGTAGTCGTGGTCGGTATAGTCCCATTGAACGCTCAAAACAGCGGTGATGTTTTGTTGTTCAAAGTGGATAGTTTGCTGGAACGATTGTGGAACGGTGAAATCATCTGGGGCGAGGTTAATTAAACCACCATTTTCCACAGCCATTCTGCTACCAAAATTATCTGCTAATCTTAACGTGTAAACGTTTTCGCTAGTGTAATCATCTATATATTGTTCGTCACCGAAATGTGGTGTGCCCCAAAATTCGAAATAATCATCTGCATCAAAAGTGCTGTCATTTTCACCGACAAAATGGAGTGGTACCACTCCATTTTCATCAAATAATTCTAATCTTTTGGGATTGATGTTTTCCCATTCAAACGCGAAGTGGAGTGAATCGTTAAAATTTGAAGTGAGCTCGAATAAATCTGTAAATGAAACTCTGTAAATACCTTCTTCATCAACAATTATTTGAATTTCATTGATGGTGTCTTCACTTCGAGGTGGTTGATATTCTGCAGTATTTCGTGCCAATCTCCAGTTTTTAGAAAACTTATTATTCAAGAAAAAATCATCGCCGACTTCATCAATGAAATTATTGCTAAAATGGTTTCGTGTGGTAGATTTATTACCTGAGATATTTACTTTGAAAATAATTTTTTGGGAGACGATGAGCTCGTTCATTTTTGGTTTGTAGCGAAACGGAAAAATATTTATGCCACAAAATTTTCGGTCTCCGAGAAAAGCAGAGCTTTTTTTTTCAATAATTTTTTGGGGAAAGATAGCAAAATTCATTTTTGAGGAGTTCGAAGGTTGAAAACTTTCTGTATTTAATTCACCTTGAAAAGGTAAAAGTTGGACATTTTGCAAGCTTTGTTGTTGATTCTCCAAAATAGAAATCGTCAAATCGCCATCAATTGGCAAACCGATAGTTTCATTAAAAAATGGAAGCTGTGGATAACCATCTTCGGTGATACCAAAGCTGTTTTTACAAATAATATTTTGCGTTTCAGAAATCTCATAATCTGGTAGATTAAATTCGATAATCAGATGGTTTTCCGATTCTTCCAAAATAGTAAAAATCTCTGCAAAAATTGATGCAGAAAATAAAATAGCCAGAATTATAAATATTTTTCTAATCATAAAATCTCCGATTTTAAATGCAAGGTTTTGAATAAAAGAATGCTAAATAAAAAATTAAAAATTGAAAAAT
Organism: uncultured Candidatus Cloacimonadota bacterium; assembly: GCA_964638205.1. Taxonomy (GTDB): domain Bacteria; phylum Cloacimonadota; class Cloacimonadia; order Cloacimonadales; family TCS61; genus TCS61. The sequence continues at coordinate 9,029 of CAZWYK010000037.1, forward strand.
ATTCAACAGAGGATATTCTTGAAAATCCAATCATATAGTCAAGTAAAAACTATCTTCCGAGTAGAAATTTTAGTGCATTTAAGCACGTTTTTTTGCGAACATTATCCCGATTTCCATCAAAGAAGAGTTTTTTTACACGCACTTTTTGATTGTGCGAAACCCCGATAAATACAGTTCCAACCGGTTTTTCTTTTGTGCCACCAGTTGGTCCAGCAATACCAGTAATGGAGATCGCGTAATCAGATTCAAAAAGTTGTTGGGTATTTTGAACGAGCTCAATAGCTACTTTATCGCTGACTGCACCGAAGGAGCTTAGGGTGCTATATTTAACTTTGAGGATCTTTTGTTTAGCAAAATCAGAATAACAAACGATTCCTCCCAAAAAATATTTTGAAGCCCCAGATTGTTCTGAAATTATTTTTTGTAAAAGTCCGCCAGTACAGGATTCAGCACAGGAAATCGTTTTATTTTCGGCACTCAATTTTTGGTGTAATTTGCGTGATAATTGAGCGATTTCATCATCGATTTTCATTTCAAGTTTAACTGGTTGAGATTTCCAATTTTGCACTTTGCCATGCCGAACATTTCCTATTGTTTTTGCACTTTGATTGAATTCTGCTGGAATGCCCCCGTCTTCATCGCGTTCGTGAACTTTAATGTGATAATCAAGGTAGCGAATTTCATCTTTATTTTGCAATTTCAATCTTTGTTGAAAAACGGTCTGGTCGTTGACCATCACGCGTCCTTCGTTAATTATCTTGCCAATTGTTTCGTAATCTTGTTCGATTCCAGCTGCTTTCATCAGTTGGAAAAGGTAGATAAAATCGTTGTTATTTATCCAAAATTTCATTTAATACGCCTTTGCGAAAATTACACGTTTTTCACTTTTACTTCCGCAGTAGATGCACTTACCATCTTCTTTTTGGGCATCTT
>CAZWYK010000038.1:0-9737 GCA_964638205.1 uncultured Candidatus Cloacimonadota bacterium
TCGACAATTAGACGGTATTTCACTTTTTGTCCATAAATATCAACTTTTTCAAAATGAAAAAACAAAATACGATCCATTGCTGAAATTTCAATTTTTTGTAAACGCGAACTGGCAAGGTGAATATTAAAATTTGCGTACATTTTTGCCGTTTTGAATGGCAGTTTTTTCTTTTCGGTAAAAAAGCAAAAGCTGTCTTCCGAGGCAAGATTTATCTGCAAAAATTTCTTCGTTTTTTTGAAAATTATCGCAATTTGATCTTCATTTTTTTTCACTTCCTTAAAAATCAGTTTTTCGGTTTGACTTGTAGCCCAATCTGCTAAGTATTTATACTTCATTTTCCACCAAGATAGAACCAGCGTAAAATGGCTGAATCATTCCACTTTGTAGTTGTAACAAAATTGCACCATTTTTATTAATGCCCTTGACAACACCTTTAAATTTATCAAAATCAGTATTCAATGTCACTTTTGTACTTTTAAGATAATCAAATTTTTGAAAATATTTTATATCTAATCCATTTTCTATGAAATTAGGTAAATCAGTTGAAAATTTATCAAAAATAGTGACTAAAATAGTCCTATTATCAACTTCCATATTTGTTTCACATCTAATAGTTGTGGCGATTTCATTCAGTTCTTTGGGTATTTCTACAATATTTGTATTAATTCCAATGCCAACAATATGATATTTATGAAAAGATAAATAACTTGTTAAAATTCCACATACTTTTTTTTCATTTAAATAAATATCATTTGGCCATTTTATCTTAAAATCAAGTTCGGGAAATTTTTTTATAAGAACCTTCAGAATGCACATTCCCATAAAAATAGTCAAATTAGAATTTTGCGGTAGAGCATACAACCCAACCGTAAACCACAAACCTCCTTTTGGTGAAAACCAACTGTTTTGATTACGCCCTTTCCCTGCAGTTTGTGTTTCTGAAATCACCAAAAAATTACCCTTTATTTCTTTGTTTTTAATTGATTTTTCTGCATATTTCGAAGTGCTATTAATACTTTTTAACTCTATAATTTCATCAAACAATCTGTGTGTAAACTTTTCCATACAATTCCTATAAAATCAACATTGAATCACCGTAACTAAAAAAACGATATTTTTCTTCAACTGCAATTTTGTATGCCTTCATAATGTTTTCATAACCAGCAAAAGCAGAAACAAGCATCATTAAAGTAGATTCTGGCATATGAAAGTTCGTGATTAAACCATCAATGATTTCTAACTTCTTACCAGGATAGATAAAGATATCTGTCCAGTGCGAGCCATATTTTAATTTTCCATTCTCCGTAAAACTCTCTAATGTCCGTGTTGTAGTGGTTCCTACCGCAATTATTCTTTGTCTATTTTGTTTTGCTAAATTAATCTTTTCCGCAGTTTCTGGGGAAATCGTGCATAATTCGCGGTGCATTTTATGCTCCAAAATATCATCTGCTTTCACAGGTCGAAATGTTCCTAATCCAACATGCAGCAATACTTCTACTATCTGCACACCCTTTGCTTTAATTTCTTTAATCAACTCATCTGTAAAGTGCAAACCAGCAGTAGGTGCAGCAACTGAACCTCGATCTTTCGCGTAAACAGTTTGATATGTTTTTTTGTCTTTTTCAGTAGATTCTCGTTGAATATACGGAGGTAATGGAACTTTACCTAGCGCTTCAATATTTTCCCAAAAATCACCTTGCCAAAAGAACTCTACAACCCTCGCACCTTCATCGGCAAACGCAACTATCTTTCCTTTAAAATTTTCTGAAAAAATAATCTCTGCACCAATTTTTAGTTTCCTACCTGGCTTCACAAGACATTCCCAAGTGGAGTTTGAACGCTGATTTAATAAAAATATTTCCACTTTTGCACCTGTAGGTTTTTTACCAAAAAGGCGAGCTGGTATTACTTTAGTTTTGTTTACAACAAGAATATCTGTCGGTTCTAAAAAGTCAATGATTTCGGTAAATTTCTGATGAGAAAGTTTGCCATTTTTCCTATTTAAGTGCATTAATCTGGATTCAGAACGCTGATTTTTTGGTTCTTGCGCGATAAGTTCAGTTGGCAAATCATAAAAGTAACTACTTCGTTTAGTTAAACGCATTTTTTGCCTCTTTTAATGTCGCACGGAAATGGCCGAAAATAATTTTACTTTCAATTTTTAATGGAATTTTATTATCATCATTTGTAATCCAAATCAACATTTTCCCAGACTGTTTGAAAATAGAATCACTCTTCAAAATTGGTTCTAAAACAAGACATTCTGTCTGTCCAAAAATACTTTGAATTTTTTCTTTTCTTAAAATTTTGATACCAGCATTATAATTTTTGCCATCTACTGTAACATTGGTAAATATTGTATCTCCAACGGTTAATTTTTGCAGACGCATCCAATAAAACCCACTCAACATATCGTGTGTTTTCCCTGGAATAAAAATTTTTGTTTCGGTAAATTTTGTTGCTTTTTTATCTTTTTTTAGGTATAAGCTAAATTTTTGTGCGGGATAATAAAAATGAGTGCGTTGTTGACGATATTTTCCTTCGCTCAAGTTTTTAGAAAATTTATATGAAAAACTTTCAAAATCCCAAATTGATTCAATTTTATCGCGTACTTTAAAAATTTTATCAAAAAAATTATTTGTGCGTGACTCGGACACGATTTGCAGACATTTTATCGAATCACGATAAACTGTTTCCGATACTTTAATGGTCGATTGACCCGCATTTATGATTCCATAATTGAGGTCAAAAGTTAGTTCTTCGCCAACTTGAAAAGCAAAAAGTTTCACACCTAAAAATAGTAAAAATAATATTTTTTTCATTAAATTTATAACTAAATTTTTCCGCCAGTCACAAAAAATTCTTCGCCAGTTATATACGAATTTTCTGCTGATAGTAAAAAATTACAAAGTCCGAAAAGATCTTCGAAAGAAGCGCATCTTTGCAACGGAATTTCGCGTAAATTTTTGCGATAATATTCTTCTCTAAATTTTCGATAACTTTCCGAAAAGTGGCTATCATCAATTTTCACAGGACCTGGTGAAATAATATTAATGATAATATTATTTTGTGCTTCCTCAGCGGCTACTGTACGCGTAATATTTGCCAAAGCCGCTTTTGATGCAGAATAAGCAGAACCAAATGGCAATCCAATGCGGGTTACATTCGAACCAAAAAGCACTATTTTGCCAGCACCATTTTCTTGAAAAATGGGAATGAGCGTCTTCAAAATATTGAAAGTACCCATCACATTCACTTTAATGATATTTTCCCACAGCTTCGCATCAGTTTCGGCGAGCGGCTTGAAATCGTGACTGCGAATTGTGGTAGTGTGAATCATGCGGTCAAGTTGCCAATTTGTTTCTATTAAAATCTCATTCAATCGTGTTTGAAAACTGGACAAATCAACTAAATTTGTTTTAATAACGCGCACATTTTCATTGCTCAAAACATCTGTTATTCTGTCATTTTTTTCGTGAATACACAAAATTAATTTTTCACCTTTTCTAAGATATTTTTTAGTGAGGAATGAGCCAATGTTTCCATTCGCACCCGTTATCATAATTGCTTTATTTTTCATTATTTTACCCATTATCTTGGAAATATTTTATCCACAATTTTGTGTGCTACTGCAAATTTACAACCGTTAATTTTTTGCTCATTCTTTGAATCTATAATCATAATTTCTGTTTCATTTTTTCCTGCAACAGCAAGATTGTTTGCCACGATAAAATCGAGATTTTTTTTGTTTAATTTTTTACGTGCATTTTCAATCATATTTTCCGATTCTGCAGCAAAACCAATCAATATTTGATCTGCTTTTTTCTGTTTGCCAAGTTCCGCCAAAATATCCTTTGTCCGAATTAATTTCAAATTTAAATCACCGCTTTTCTTGATTTTTTGTGTTTCAGTTTTTACAGGAGTATAATCACTAACCGCAGCTACCATTATAGTTACTTTGTTTTTGGGAAATTCTAACTTTACCCTTTTATCCATTTTAGCTGCACTTTCAGTAAAAATAGCTTTGCCTAAATATGATGGAAGTTCTTCCGCAATATCCCCATAAATTAGTGTGACATCTGCTCCACGAATTGCTGCAGCTCGTGCAATTGAAAGCCCCATTTTCCCCGAAGAATAATTTGTTAAAAAACGCATCGGGTCTAATTTTTCGCGGTTAGCACCGGTTGTAACTAAAACTTTTTCACCCACAAGATTACGTGGATAATTCAGAATCGTTTTGACATAATAAATTATTTCCGAAACTTTTGGAAAACGGCCTTTTCCTTCGTAACCACATGCAAGTTTTCCAATTTCAGGTTCCATAAAATGGTAGCCAAAATTCGTTAAATTTGCAATATTCTGTTGGACTATCACATTTTCAAACATGTGAACATTCATTGCTGGAGTAAATAAAATTGGTGCTTTTGAAGCCATAATTGTGGTGGAAAGCAAATCATCCGCAAAGCCATTTGCAACTTTTCCGATAATATTTGCAGTTGCTGGTGCAATGACCACAATATCTGCCCAGTCTGCCAATGAAATGTGTTCAATTTGTGCTTCTGCATCGAACATTTTGATCGATACACTTTGGTGCGTAATCGATTTTACGGTTATTGGTGAAATAAATTCGCACGCATTTTTGGTCATAATAGTTTTGACAATTGCACCTTCTTTCACCAATTTACTTGCCAAATCAACAGCTTTATAAGCTGCAATACCACCCGTAATTCCTAATAAAATCTTCTTATTTCGTAACATTCTTCAATCTCCCCAAAGCATTGTATTCAATCAAATTTCGAGCTCTTTTTTGTAAAGTAATTTTGTTTTTTATTGACATAATTATCTCTTTTTTTTCGGTTTCACAAAATTAATAATGGAGAATAAAATGAAAAAAATTGCGATCATTTTAGTAGTAAGTTTCACATTTTTAAACATTTTTGCTGATATTCAAGATGACATTGAGCAATTCGAAGGTGAAAATGCTAAACAGTTTGTACAACCTTTGGTGAATGCGTTTGGAACGACGATGAATACTGGATTTTACAACACTGCAAAAGTTTTGAAACCATTTACTTTTGGTTTAAATGTAAATGCGATGATGGCTTTTGTCCCGAGTGAAGATAAAACTTTTATCGCAACCAGACCGGATATTACAAATCCATTAACTGGAACTCATATTTATACCGAAGAAGAAATTGAGACTGCCACTATTTTTGGTGAAGAAGGAAATAAATTCACCTCAAGTTATCCAGGAATTACAGATATTCAAATGCCAAATGGGCTGAATATTCCAGCTGTTCCATTTGCAATGCCACAATTTAATTTGGGTTTGCCAGGTGGAAATGAACTTCTAGTTCGTGGTTTTCCTAAAACTGAAATTGATGAAAATTTCGGTGAATTTGGATTTTGGGGAATCGGTTTGAAGCACAGTATCGACCAATACATTCCATTATTTCCAATCGATATTGCAGTTCAAGGAGTTTATCAAAAATTGTATCTCGGTGACATTCTCAAATCAACAAATATCAATGCAAATTTGCAGGTCAGTAAAAAATTATTAATGTTAGCTGGATATTGTGGAATTGGCATCGATAAAACAAATGTAACTTTCGAATATGATTATACTTACGATGACGTTGATGACTCTGGAGTTGTGTTCCAAAATGATAAAACAGTCGAATTTGAAATCGAAGGTAAAAATGAAGTACGAATGACTGCTGGAATTCGTTACAGCATTTTATTGTTGAAATTTTATGCGGATTACACCATTGCCAAATATGAAACAATTAATGCTGGGTTTGGTATTTCATTCTGATGAATTTTTTGGATGTAATTTTTTCTCGCAAAAGTGTGCGTAGTTTTCAAGATAAAAAAATTCCAGACGATCTTTTGGAACAAATCTTGGAAGCTGGCAGATTGGCTCCATCGTGGCAAAACAAACAATGCTGGCAATTTATCGTCATCAAAAATAAAAAAAAACGCAAACAACTCGCACTGCAAAGTGGCTTCATTGGAACTGTAAACTTTTTCATCAAAGATGCACCAATAATCATCGTGGCGTGTGCAGACCCAACTAAAAGTGGTAAAATGAATGACCAAAATTATTATTTGGTTGACACCGCAATTGCGTTTCAACAGATGATGTTAACTGCTTGGAATTTTGGCATCGGTAGTTGTTGGCTCGGTGCTTTTAACGAAGAAAAAGTGAAAAAAAACTTAGCAATTCCAAAGGAGATAAGAGTCGTTGCTATCAGCCCCTTTGGCTATCCAAAGAATAAAGATGGGCTTTACGCAAAGACAGTAAAAATATTCGCCAAAAGTAAAAAACGAAAAGAGTTAAATAAAATCATTTCATACGAAAAATGGAGTTAATTATGACAAAAATTAGTCGAGAATTTATCGAAAAGTTACCGAAAACAGATTTACATGTCCACCTTGATGGCTCATTAAGAATTAAAACAATCTTAAGTTTAGCAAAAAAACAAGGAGTGAAATTACCTGCGGACAACGAAATTGATTTACAAAAAATAATTTATTGTGACAAGAATTGCAACAGTTTAGACGAATATTTAGAAGGATTTGCGGTAACTTTGAGTGTGCTTCAAACAAAAGATGCACTCATCCGAGTGGCATACGAACTTGCCGAAGATGCGGCGAAAGAAAATATTCGTTATATGGAAGTGCGCTACTCACCCATTTTACATACTCAAAAAGGTCTAAAACTTACCGTTATTTCTGATGCTGTTTTGAAAGGATTGAAAAAAGCAGAACGAAAATTCAATATTAAGACAAATGTAATAATTTGTGGAATACGCAATATGGAACCAGAAACATCTTTAAAACTTGCAGAGCTTGCTGTTGCTTATAAAAACAAAGGTGTTATTGGTTTTGACCTAGCTGGTGCAGAATACAACAACCCTGCAAAAGTTCATAAAGCAGCATTCTACCTTGCATTAAACAACAACGTAAACATCACCGTTCACGCGGGAGAAGCATACGGTCCCAAAAGTATTCACGAAGCCCTGCACTATTGCAGTACTCACCGCATCGGGCACGGAACACGCCTCATTGAAGACGGCGATTTACTAAATTATGTAAACGACCACCGCATTCCACTCGAAATATGCATCAAAAGCAACTTACACACAAAATCGGTAAGAAGTATTGCCGATCATCCCTTCCATTTCTATTTGGATTACGGCTTACGAGTTACTCTAAATACTGACAATCGTCTGATTTCAAATACTACTCTGACAGATGAATTTATGTTAGCAATTCAGCAATTCAAGCTAGATTATACCGAAATTAAAAACATCATTATTAACGGCTTTAAAAGTGCATTTTTGCCATATCGTGAAAAGGTGGAATTATTGAATAGTGCACTCACTGAAATGAACAAAATAGAAGAAAAAGAGTTGAATAATAAAATAGATCTTGAAGAGGTAATATGAAATTAACTCGTGCTGAAAAACTGAAGATTCTATTGGCTGAAATTGAAGAATTAATTCGATTTATTTTGGAATGGGAAAAAAAGTTTACAAAAAAAATTCAGCAAGTTCATCCAAAATATGTAGAAAGTGCCAAAAATCTCGTCCATTATCAAGCGCTAAAAACAAAAAAATTAAATAATCTGCAAAAACGATTAGGCAATTTTGGACTTTCAAAATTAAGTGAATCCGAACCACACATAATGGCAAGTTTACGTACGACTCACGCCATTATTTTAAGTATGCTTAACGAAAAATGCACCTTCCCAAAACACGCACTTTCTTTCAAAAAAAGTCGCCGACTTCAAAGCAAAAACACGAAAATACTTTTGGGATATCGTTCAAAGGGGCGTCGCACTCGCATTATGGTAACGCTTCCAACCGAAGCTGCGGATAACTATCAACTTGTACACGATTTGGTTCAAAGTGGAATGAATTGCGCACGCATAAACTGCGGACATGATTCTAACGTTGAATGGCAGAAAATGATTGAAAATGTGAAAAATGCATCTCAACATTTACAGAAAAAATGCAAAATTTCTATGGATTTGGGAGGTCCAAAAATTCGTACTGGAAAAATTGCAAAAGACGCAAAAGTGATTAAAGTACAGCGATCTACAGATATTTTGGGTAAAGAGATAAAGTCTATTCAAATATTCTTTGGAGAACAACCAGACATTGATGAGTTACCAACCATTCCACTACAAGATTATGATTTCAACTTCATCAAAGAAGACGATGAACTAATTTTTACTGATGCTTATTTTAAAATTAGAAAGATTAAAGTAAAATTAGTAACTGAAAATGGATTTGTTGGTGAAATTCAAAGAACCACTTTTTTCGAAACTGGACTACCCTTAAAAATAGATGATACGCACCAATTTTTAATCGGTGAACTTGATGAGAAACGAAAGCCAATTTTTCTACAAGAAAATGATGTTTTGCTCATCAAAAAAGAACAAGTTGAAGGCAGAAGAGCCACCATTTCAATCGAAAATGAAGTGGAAAAACCCGCCTATATTTCGTGTACTGCACCACAAATTTTCTCGATGGTAAAAATTGGAGAACCCATCCTTTTTGACGATGGTGAGATTGAAGGAATTATTGAAGACATAACCTCGGCAGAGTTGAAGATACGTATTACTCGCGTTCCACGAAAAGGCGGTAAACTCAAAGCAGACAAAGGAATTAATCTTCCAAAAAGTAGTTTGCATTTACCCAGTTTATCGGAAACTGACAAAGAAAACTTGCCGTTTGTTCTGCAAAATAGTGATGTTATCGACATGTCGTTTGTAAACCGTGCACAAGATGTTAGCGAACTTTTGAGTATTTTAGAAGCTGAAAATATAGAGCGTCAAATTGGTATTATTTTGAAAATTGAAACTGTCTCTGGTTTTGAAAATTTAACAAACATCATTTTAGAAGCAATGAAAACATATCCGATTGGCGTAATGATTGCACGCGGTGATCTTGCTGTAGAAGTAGGTTGGGATAAGATTGGTAGAATTCAAGAAGAGATCTTATCAATTTGTAAATCGGCTCACATTACTAGCATTTGGGCTACACAAGTTCTGGAAAACTTAGCAAAAAAAGGCATTCCTTCTCGCGCTGAAATCACAGACACAATTATGGCTCAACGTGCCGATTGCGTAATGTTAAATAAAGGTCCATACATCATTCGTGCCATCAATCTTTTGAACACTATTTTGAAGAATATGAAAATTAAAGCAACTGCACTCAAACCAATGCAAGATTAATTTTAGGAGATTGTTATGGAAATAGGTTTATTAGGACTTTTAATTGTTATCGCATTAGCTACTTACTTCAAAAAAACAGAGAAAACAGAAGATACTTCAGAAGAAGATAAACTAAAGATTTTGGAATTAGAAAAAAATATTACTTCAAAAGAGGAAATAATTCAACATTTACACTCAGAAAAAAGTGTCTTGGAAGCGAAGATGAGTTCATTCGAACAATTAAAAACTGCAAAAACACAATTTGAAGAAAGATTAAAATTAACTGAAAACGAAAGAAATCAGTTGAAAAATGAAAACACCTCCTTAAAAAAAGAGGAAGACAACCGTAATGAAACTTTAAGAAAATCAACCGAATCGACTAACATACTGCGAGAAAGCTTAACAAAAGAAAAAGAAAGACTGAATGATGAAAGAGTTCAAGAAGCTAAATCGCAGTTAGAAGCGATGAAATTAAAATGGAGAGAACACGAAAAAGATGTCGAGCAACATATTC
>CAZWYK010000039.1:0-9584 GCA_964638205.1 uncultured Candidatus Cloacimonadota bacterium
GAACCCCCGAATGCATGGACCAAAACCATGTGACTTACCGCTTGTCGACGGCCCAGAAAGTCTATTTTAACTGGCGGAGAGGGAGGGATTCGAACCCTCGGTGAAGTGTAAACCCCACACACGCTTAGCAGGCGCGCACCTTCAGCCAGCTCGGTCACCTCTCCAATCTCAGCAATAAAATCTGGCGGAGGATGAGGGACTCGAACCCCCAAGGGCAAAGCCCGGCGGTTTTCAAGACCGCTGTCTTACCAATTAGAACTAATCCTCCAAGTGATGAGCTGAACAAATAATTTTTTTGAGTTTAGCGTGTCAAATGGTTTTTTGTGAAATTAATAGCCGAATTCTTTTAAGGCATTTTTTTTCTTTCGCCACTCTGATTTAATTTTTATCCAAAGCTGTAAAGATACGCGTTTTTTGAGAATTTTATGAATCTCTTTTTCGGCATTTTTTTTGATTAATTTGATTTGGCTACCGTTTTTTCCGAGAATAATTGGCTTTTGTGATTTGCGTTCTATCCAAATGTTTGCGTAAATTTTGACACTGTTTTCGAGTTCGTGATATTCTTCCACAACTGCGGTTGATGAATAGGGGATTTCATCACGAAAATTTAGAAAAATTTGTTCACGAATTATTTCTTGAACAAAGAATCGCATCGGTAAATCTGAAATTTCATCAGGATTGTAGAAAGGAGGATTAAGTGGTAAGTAATTAGTTAGTGTATCCAAGAAATCATCGAAATTAACTTTATGCAGTGCGGAAAAAGAGATAACTTTCTCAAAATCTAATTTTTCTAAATTTGCCATTTTCTCAGCTTCAATTTTGGCATCAACTAGATCAATTTTATTTAAAATTGCAATTTTTGGAACGGAAAATTTTTTCAGCATTTTGCATATTTCACGGTCATAATCAGTTGGATATTTGTGTGCATCTGTGATGAAAATTATTAAATCAGAATCCTTAAGCGAGTTGGTAAGGTAGCCCAACATTTTATGATGAAGTTCGTAGCGTGCTTCCAAAAAGCCAGGTGTGTCCAGAAAGACAATTTGTCGATTTTTACTATTTAAAATGCCCTTAACTTGTTGCCGAGTTGTTTGTGGCTTTGGTGAAATTATCGAAATTTTTTCACCCAAAAGTTTATTCAATAAAGTTGATTTTCCCACATTTGGCTTACCTACAATTGAAACGAAACCAGCTTTATGATTTTTATCCATTTTCTGAAATCCTGCAAATATTAATGATGAGTGGTTCTAAAATTATTTTTTCAGTTAATGGCAATGATTTTAATTCGGCATCGGCTTTCAAAAGAAGCGAAAAAATTTGCTTAACTTCGGTGCGTGAAAAGTGGCTCGCGTAGTCGATGTAATCATTGCGAAATTTGTAAAATATTTCATTTAAATGTCGTGAAATAATTTCGGAGTTGCTTAAATTGTGAAGTTGTAACGCGTTTACTTTCCAAATAGTTAAAAAAAATCTGGTTAACATTGAGATAACGAAAACACCAATTTTTTCATCTGTACTGTTGCACATATTTTCGATGATAGTGAGTGTTTTTTTTAGATTCTTTTGACCCAGAGAATTTTGCAGTTCGAAGACGCTATTTGTCTTTGTTTTACCGATAACATTTTCCACATCTTCGACGGTGATATTTCTGGAGTTTTTAGTGTAAATTAGTAATTTTTCCAATTCATTGTGGGCGACAAAATAATTTGTTTCAATGCTGTTTGCAAAAAGGTTTATGGCACTGTTTTCCATTGTGAATTTTTTCACCCTTTGCTCGTCGCGTAACCATCTGACGAGTTCATTCGAGTTATACGGTTGTTTACACTCGATGTTCAAGCAGTGTTGTGAAATCAATTTTCCTGCTGATTTTCGTTTATCTATTTTTTCTGCGATGATGATGAGGATAGAAGTTTGCATTTGATTTTGCAGATACTTTGCGATTAAGTCTGCTTTTTGAGCAATCATTTTATCGTAATTTTTAACTACGACCACTTTTTTTTTTGCCAAAAATGGAAGAGATTCTAATTGTTCAACAACATCAGTTCCTGAACACTCGTCGCCGTAAAAAATGATGTGATCAAAATCGCGTGAAGTCTCATCTGTAAAATGATTTTCGATTTTAGCGAGTATTTTATCTTTGTAAAAATTTTCTGGACCATAGATGAGAAAGGCGTTTGTCGATTCCATTTTATGAGAATTTCGCAGAAATTCGTAATGTCTTAAATTCGGTTGTTTCATATTTTTCCAATTTTAATTTCGGCAAAAAGTGAGCCGATTGTAGCAAATACAGAATAGATGAAAAACCGCCAGAAAAATTCGACGAATATCTTGCCCTCAAAACCAAACTTTAATGAGATTAAGAGATGTACAATGCTTAATAAAATGCCACTACACAGAGCTAAAATAACTCTTTTTCCAAATGGTGTTCCGCGTCCCAAAGCAGTTGTGAAAATACCTAATAAAGCTGGAATAGAGAAAGTGAGATACCAAAAATTTTTAACTTCAAAGTTTGTTACGTTAGGTAGGAACTTTTCGCAAATTCCCAAAATTGTAGCAAATAAAATTATAAAAATGGGGATATGCCAAATTCTATTTTGTAAAGGTTTTCGAAGCAATTTTCTTTCATCCATTTGGCGTCGAATGGTGAGAGGTTGGTTGTAGAAAAGATTAAAAACCCAATGTTCTAATAGAGCACCACGTTCACCAAAAACGGGCACAATGTGAACAGCATCTGTTGCCCAATGTCCAGCCATAAAGCGTGCCATTGCGGGATATTTGTAAGTCATCTGAATCGGGAAAGCAAGGTAGCCGATGTATTTAAAAAAGCCTAAAAATACTGCGATATTATAGTTTTTAAAATCACGTTCTTTGATAACAAGATAAAGTACATACAGTCCACGGGTTAAAGAACCTGGTGAGACTGGAATAATTTGGAATAAGATTAAAATGCCAGCAACTGCGAGACTTTTTTCTTCCATTGATAATTCTGGGTGTGTCCACGCAAAAACAGTGGCAACAATTACTGAAACAATTTGTGTAATCGGCAGTGTGCAGATGTGTACTGCTAAGCTTTTTAAATATTTTTGGATAAATGGTTCGTGCACTTGAGACTCGATAATTTGTGCGTCTTCATCCGATAAAATATGCTTTTTCTTGCCCTCTTCCACCATCTCTAATAGCCATTCTTTGCGTAAATTTGCGTCAAAATAGAGTTTAATTGGTCTTACAAAAATGAACCACAGTTTTTCCTTAAAATATTTTGAATTTGTGAAGAATTTGTGTACCCCAATCGGTAAAAATGAAAAGATGAAATAGCGTAAAAATGTGAAATTTGAATTTACAATTTTAATAGCTTTGTCATCTTCAATTCTCTCATCTTGTAGCCAAACAATTGTTTTTTCAACAGCAATTGCTTTGAAAGACTTTGCCAGATATCTCCAATTGTAAATAATTTTTAAATGGTGTTTTCGCCAATTTGAATTTCCTAAAAATTTGATGAAGTATTTACCCAAAAATGGAATAAAGCTGATGAAAAATAAAATGAGGGTGAGAAATGTGTTTTTATCCAACTTTGTCGTAAAATTTAGAGAAATTAAATTGCGAATTTTCCAACCTATTTTTGCACTCGATAAAAGATGGTGCCATAACTTTTTACTGTACAAACAGCGAAAATGATTGTGTGAAATATCTGGCATTGAGTTACGATAAATTTCTTCCATTTTTTGTAATTCTTCAAATGTGTTTTTCATATCCTCAAATTCGACAGGATATTTTTCAATAAATTTCTTTAGTGTTTTTAGATTTCCACGGTCAAACTGGACAAAACTAAATCGCAAAATTCCTTTCAAAATTAATTTGAAATCACCAGGACTCATCGGCAAGAATGGCAGCAACGCTAAACCTGCACGAAAATCTACCGCTACAAGCTCTCCGTTTTTATCAGTGCGTTTTAAACAATTTGGCTGACTTTTACAGGTTGCCCATTCATATTGCCGGGCAAATTCGTGTCCACCAATTTGATGAAGTAATTTTACAAAATCGTGCATAAATATTTTTTTTTTCGCGATATTCAGCAGAGCCAAGTTTTTGGGAGTCAAAATTTTTCTTTTTGGACCACAATTTTAATTGATCCAAATTTTCATCAACCTCGAGACGCCAAGTTCTACCTTCAATCCATTCGCTTATTTCACCGCAACTTCCCAAATTTTCATCAATAAAAGTGGCGTGAATATCTACTACGGCATTTTTGTTTCCTAAATTTATTTGGGCAGCACGACGAATGAACTTTTGCCAAAGAGCCCCAGCGCGCGAGGCTGCAGGATTTACTTGAAGTTGAAATGGTGCTTGAAAACCAATCCAAAAAATAAAATCGCGGAAAATTTTGGAGAAGTTTGAAGGTGGAATCAAAATTTTGATAGCGTAAAAATTATCAATTTCTAATCCTAAAAAATTATGTTCAGCTTCGATTAATTTGACTTTGTAAACTTGTCCGGCAAAACCTCCACCCACAAATTTATCTATTTCTACAGTAACTTTTCCTTGTTTATTTTCAAAATCTTTAATGTTATAGACGAGATTATCACCTTTATTGTAACGGTTTACTCGCATTTTTCGCAAAACTTTCGTTTCGGTAAATTTCAGTTTTAATTCTTTAAATAGATTGTTTTGTGACAAAATATCTCCAATTTATAAGATTTCTGGTAGCTCGTTTTTTAAAAGTTTTGAAACCGGTACTAATTCAAAATTCAAACCCTGAATTTCAGCTATGAATTTTTTTAAATATTCGTATTTTTCTGCGGTACAATGGGTGATTACTAAAATTTTATCTCTGTTTTTTGCAAGTGATTCTAGTTGCAAAATTTTGTCTTTTAGCGTCTCATTTGAAATGTCTGGTGTATCTAAAAAAAGATTCGTTTCAAAAGTTAACATACCCATTTTACTCGCTGTTTTGTAAGCGATAGATGCTGCTGATGTACGACTGTCAACGAAGTATAAACCATTATTTTGTAATATATTCAGGACATTATCCATTACCATTTGGTCGGTAGTTGCAAGTGAACCCATGTGGTTGTTTGCACCGACGCAAAGCGGTAGTTGTTCTATGTAATGCTGCATTCTTTGGCGAATTTCTTTTTCTTCCAAATGGACATAAATTGCGTTCTTACCGGGATTATTTTTGGGATAACTAATTGGCTCCATCGGAATGTGAATTATCGTTTCGTGATTTTTTTCAACTGCTCTGTGCATGGCAAAAACCGAATGATTTAAATCTGGCAAAATCGCAAAAGTAATATTTTTGTCTAGGTCACAAAATTTTTCCAAAAGGTTACCTCTAAAATTACCAAAATCATCTATCACAATGGCAAGTTGTGTTGTGTTTTTATCATTTTTAGCATTTATGTAACGAAAAACGACAATGTATTTTTGGGAATGATTTTCATCTAAAATAGTAATGGTTTGCTTATTCGCAGAGTTATTTTCTGTACCGCTTAATATTTTTCCATGGCATAGTTCTATTTGTCCAGAAAGGATAATGTTAGCAAAGTTCAAGTCTATTTCACTTGAATTTATATAAATGGTGGCAGAAATGGCATTGTCTTCTGTTTTGTCTCTTTTGAAATTGTTATCTGAAATACCTAGAAGTTTTTTTGTTTCAATGATTGCATCCCAAACTGATTTTTTAGATGCAGATTTTTTCACCAATATTTTTGACGAATTGTTGCGAAAGTCATTAATTGCATTTTTGATATTTCTATAATTTAAAGCAGTAATTACAATTATTACAAAAATAACGAGATAAATTATTTTGTGCTTTTTGTTCTTTTTTTTCGTTGAAACTTTCGAACCCATGACATTCTCCTTTTGGAAGTTGTCTATTTTTTGCAGTGAAATGAGTCAAGAACTTTGTTTAGCTAAATAAAAAAAGTCATACAAATTTGTATGACTGGAAAATGGTGGGCGCGGAGGGACTTGAACCCCCGACCACCTGCTTGTAAGGCAGGCGCTCTCCCAACTGAGCTACGCGCCCATTTTCAAATCACTCTATTGAAGACTGGTCGGGATGAGAGGATTCGAACCTCCGATCTCCGCATCCCAAATGCGGCGCCCTAAGCCGAACTAGGCTACATCCCGAAAAGTGATTCACAGAAAAAAAATAAGGGTTATTGAGTCAAGAAAATTTATTGAATAAAATTTACTGTTGTGACTAACTAGCCTTGAAATAATAAAATACGCACTAATATTTTTACCATTTTCCTAAAATTTTACGAGAAAGTAGGAGGTTTATGGTTTGTCTAATTTTTAAAAGTGAATGCATTTTCTGGTTTTTAGCAATTTGTGAATTTTGGTGTTCAATCTTGATACGGTCTAATTCGATTAAATTAAGATTACCAAAGGTAAATTGTTTTTCTGCCATTTGCAGATTTTCAACAGCGAGTTGAAGCTTTTGTTCATATAAAATTAGCGTTTTTTGTGCAGTAATCAATTTATTCTTCAAATTTTGCAGATTATTTTTTTCATCAATTAATAAATGCTCATACTGTAATTTCTGTAATTTCAAATCTCTTTTGGCACGCAAATACGTTTCTCGTTTTCCCGAAAAATCAAAAATATCATAACTTGCTGAAATGCTGATAGAATTTGAATTACGTTGATAATTTTCAAATTCGTAAACGCTGTTTTCGTCGTTAAAAGCAAGAAAATAATTCAAGGAAAGAGAGGGTAGGAAGTCAATCTTATTTTGTAAAAGTGAAAGTTCACTAATTTTTAAATTATTTTGATTTTGCAAAAGCGTAAAATTGGTGTTAAATTCGATGTCTATCTCATTAAAATTTACCTGAAGTTCTGGGAAGTTTTCATTGTTATCTTCAATTTTTAATAATGCAAAGAAGTTACTTCTTAACTGATGAAGGTGATTTTTCGTTTCAGTAAGGGCAATTTCATAATTTATTAAATCAATTTTACTTTGCTGAAATTCGAGTTTAGATTTTTCGCCGATTTCAAATTGTGCTTTAATAAAATTGAAAATTTTTGTTTGCATTTTTAAGCTTTCTTGCTGAATTTGTAAATTTTGTTGAGTTTCCAAAATTGTTAAATAATCGGAAAAAATGTTGAAAGCAATTTGTTTACGGCTTTGTTGCAAGCTTAACTCTGCGTTTTTCATGTTCCAGATGGCAGTTTTGATGCTGTAAAAATTCGGTTCATTTAACTGAAAAGTTTTACTGATTTGTAAACTCGCACTGTTAGAAAAATTGCCATCATCATCAAAATTTTTATTACTGTTAAGCGAAGCAGAAAGTGAGGGTAATAGATTGAGATAGCTACTATTTAAGTTGCTTTTTCCATTTTTTATGTTTCGATTTGCATCTTGAATATCGAGCGAATTTTCCAAGCCAATTTCGATGAATTCGGACAATAAATCTGCATTTAAAAATAGGTTTACACATAAAACTACTAAACAAATTAAAATCATTTTTTTCATATTAAAACATCCTTTTCTATAAATTTTACCCAAAAAAAAGGATTGGCATTTTTGAGCAATATTTTTTTGATAAATTTATATTTTGAAAAATTACTTTACGAAAAAAAAGCGAAAAATAATTTTGAAAATAATTTTCGGAGGATATAGATGAAAAAAATAATTATCATAATAATTTTAACGGGTTTTGCTTTTTTACTGGTAGCACAAAACAGTATGGTGCTCGACACAAAAGTGGTAGGAAACAGTAATATTGAGACTGATTTGATTAAATCTTTGTTGAACTTGGAAATTGGTGAAGAATTAACGCGAGAAAATGTTTCCCAGTCAATTAAAAATCTCTATCAATTAGGCGTTTTTGACGATGTTCAAATTGATGTACAAGCGGTTCAAAATGGTGTCAAAATTGTGGTTTTAGTGGAAGAGTTCCCAATAGTTAGCACTTTTAAATTTGACGGAAACAAAAAAATAAAAGATAGCAGATTTGAAGAAATTTTGGATATTCAAGAAGGAATGTATTGGTCACCATTTTTGCAGTCAGAAATAGCCAATGCTATATCTAAAGAGTATAAAACGAAGGGTTATCACCTTGTTAAAATTGAATTTGTTACCGAAAAAACTGCAAATAATGAACTGGATTTAATTATTCAAATTGAAGAAAATACAAAAGTATTTGTACGAAAAATTAATTTATTTGGCAATAAGTTAATGCGTGAAAAAAAGATTTTGAAAAAAATGAAAACAAAGAAAAAAGCTCTTTTTCATTCTGGTAAATTTGAACAAGAAACTTTCGATGAAGATTTAGTTGAGATGATATCACACTACAATAAAAAAGGATTTATTGATGCGCGTATATTGTCGTGGGATAAGAGACTAGTGAATGGTGAGTTTGTTCTCGACATTTATCTTTTTGAGGGCGAAATTTTCCATTTTGGTGAAGTAGTAGTGTCAGGAAATGAATATTTTATGAAAGAAAGCATAGTAGAAAAATTTACTTTCGATGAAAATGATATTTTCGATTTGGAGAAGTTCAACGAACAACTGGGCGCTGCAAATTCAATGTATTACGAAGAAGGTTTTATTTATGCTAATTTTGGTCACGAAATTGAAAAATCTGACAACAAAGTGAACATAAAAATTACGATAAAAGAAAATAATCGTGCTAAAGTACGAAAAATAAATATTGTGGGAAATCGCAAAACGAAAGAGAAAATTATTCGTCACCAATTAGCGATTTCACCGGGTGATTATTTTCAACAATCAAAGATTATGAAAAGTCAGCAAAACATCTATAACCTCGGTTTTTTTGAGCCGGATTTACATCTCGAAAATCCAGAAGTTATTAATCAAAATGGTGATGTAGATTTGACATTCGTGGTTAACGATAAAACTTTGGGAAGTGCAAATGGCGGTATTTCTTATAATGTTGAAGACGGAATTGTGGGTAATCTTTCTGTGGGGCACAACAATCTTTTTGGAAACGCGTGGCAAAGTACTGTAAAATGGGAGTTTGGCGGAAAAACTCAAAATTTCACACTCAATTTTACTAATCCATATTTCAAAGATACAAATTCTCTCATTGGTTTTGATGTCTATCACACAACACGCGAATCTGAAGCTGGTGGTTACAAGGTTGCCACACGCGGTGGCTCGTTCAGGTTTGGTCGCCCGCTCTCTTTTTTGAATCGTGCTAAACTCGTGATGGGTTATTCTCTCTACAATAAAAAATACGACCTTTTAGAAGACACAACCATCGATGTTTCAGAATCTTTAGATGAACTTGCTGGCAAAGGTTGGCAAAATACAAGTTCACTTTCACTCACATTTTCGCGAGATAGTCGTAATAATATTTTTTTCCCAACTGCTGGTTCAAACTTTACGATTTATTCGGAAGTTGCTGGCGGAATGCTTCAGGGTGATTTTAACTATTATAAACAGGTTGCACAAGTTAGCTGGTATGTTCGTACTATTTGGAAATTAGCACTACGTACAAAATGGCGTGCTGGTTATGTTACTCATTTTGGTGAAAGCAATGATGTTCCAGTTGATGAACGCTTCTATCTTGGTGGAACGGGAATTGATGGCATTCGCGGTTGGGCAGATAGAT
>CAZWYK010000040.1:0-3791 GCA_964638205.1 uncultured Candidatus Cloacimonadota bacterium
AATTTACATATAAATCGCCATCCGAACCACCCACAAAATTGGAAACATTATTGATTGTTATTCCTTCTGGAAAGTGAAGTCTAGCACTTTCAATCCACTCATTATCTGTACTTGCGTTATAAATTTCAAAGTAATAATTTGCAGTAATACCTGGGAAATAACCATCATTAAGACAAGTTAAGCTTGAGCCAGAAATATCTCTATTTATTTCGTCGGGATATTCAAAAAATATATCGTAAGTTAATGTTGAGTTTTCTGCCCCAACATTTGAAATTGTCATAGAACCAGTTGTATCTTGGTCTGTATTCATCACAAAATTAATTTCTGATGGCGTATAAGAGATAGCTGGGTCTGGTTCAATCGTAAAATTAATTACCGCTTCATGTGTAAATTCTCCACCCGTTGCGATAGTGTAGCAACCTTCTTTAAGAGTATATGAGCCGAGACCATAAGCACAGCAAATTCCATCTCCGTAGGAATCGTAAATCGTCAATGTGTAAGCCCCATCTGATAAACAAAAGTTGGTAGTATACAAAGAGTCCCCCACTACCCCTAAACCAGTATAAAGTTCCATTCCGCTAGAATTCACCAATTTCCAAGATGTTTCTTCTGGATAATCATCATAAACTAGGTTAAATTGTACTTCAGTTTCACTACATTCGCAAGAACCATCATTAATATTTGCTTCTGGATTGTAGTTTGTCGCCAAACTATCAGTACAGCCGTAAACACCGCCTATCCAGCGAATTTCAAAGTCCATTTCCTCAGTTGAATACCAACCTGCAAGGCGGATGTGAATTGTCGTTCCAACTCGTTCTTCACCCATAAACAGTTCTAAATTTTGGTATGCTCCGCCAATAAAATCATCAAAATAATCGCCAGTTATACCGCAATCTCCCACTACTTGAATTACATCATAGAGAGGTAAATCTACTGTCAAAAAGCCAATTTCGGTAATATCCAAAGCGTACCATTGCTCACCACCATTCGAATGATTTACGCCAATTGTAGCATCAAACGGATAGTCACATAAGTCACCAGTATAGAAACAACTCCCATCGTCCTGCATTGCATCTGGATTATAATTTAGAGCATCTGGGTCGGTGCAACCCCACACGCCCACCGCCAGAATACAATCAACAGTTTCCTCGTTTCCATTTTGCAGTGTGTAATGATATAACACATTCCCATACTCATCAAAAATATTGAAAACATTCCCATTCCATCCGTCACCGTAAGAATCCATTGCGTGTAAATAATAAAGATTTTCATCAAGGCAGATATTTTCAGAATAAGGAGCGCCGCCGCTAAAAACAACATTGCTCTCTGCATCTAAAATCTCCCATGAAATCTCAGATTGGTAACTACCACCGCCACACTCTACTAAAAGCCAATGATCATAACAACAACTTCCGTCATCAATATTTGCATCTGGATTATAATTTTGAGCAGTTTCATCCGTACATCCTGGAACATCATAAGAAATTTCAACAATAAAATTAATTCCTTCACCACAGTATGGTCCATCTCCAATAATAAAATCCCCATTTTGGTCGTAGAAAGCGTATGAATGTTCACTCTCATAACCGCCTGCCGTGTAAACCGTAGAGATAGAATCTCCGTTCTCAACTGCAATGTAATATGTAGAAAGGTCTCCATCACAAGTGATGTGCCCATCAAATTGTTCCGCACCATTCACATAAACATGCATATAGGCACCATCCCAACTATCACCGTAAGAATCCATAAGAACAAGAGTGAAATTTTCATCTCTATTCCCGCCAACATTTTCTGGTAAAACGGGAGGTGGAACATTGTTTTTTGTGTATTTTGGCAAATTTAGTTTATTTAAAGTTTGCACAAATTTTCCGTCAGTCGTTGCCAAAACGCTGATTGTTAAAAGAATTAAAGTAATCAAAATAATTTTTTTCATTATGACCTCCATCATAAATCATTATATTAATGTAAACGCAATTTCTGTTCCATACTCAAACTTAATTTCACAATTTTTCAATACACTAGCATACTTTTCTCACAGGAACAATTATGTCAAGGCAAAAAATATCTTGACCAAAAACTAACTGCAAATCCATTTGCATTTGTAAAGTTAAAGGATGAAATTATGAAAAAAGAACATAAAGTTTTTCGAGATTTTTTGAAGTCACAAGGATTAAAATTAACGAAACCACGCTTAATTATTTTCAAGGCAATTTTTGAAAATAAAGACCATTTTGATGTAGAAAATCTTTTTAAAGAAATCCATCGAAAACACAAAAATGTGTCGCGTGCAACAATTTATCGAACTATTCCAATTTTAGTAGAAGCTGGCATCATCAAACAGTACTTGCGATGCGAAGCAAAAGACCATTACGAACATGTTTACGGAAGTCACAAACGACTCCATTTTATTTGTGATAACTGTGGCAAAATAAATACACGCGACTGCCGCACAATCAAAGAAACACTCATGTTGCTCGGTGAATTAGAAGAATTTAAAATTACAGAATTGAATTTGAGCGTTTTCGGATTATGTAAAAATTGCCAAAAAAAGGCTAATCAATCGGAATAACCATACGAATGCCGAGAAATGGACTGCGATAAAGCGGGCATTTTACCGAATATTCAAAAAACTCATCACTGATTTCACCATTATTTTTTAGAAAATACATTTCATTACACCCAGCCGCACAAGAAATATCAACTGGTGGCACCCCGCTAGCAAGCCATTCCGAAACCCCACTCTTCACATTTTGAAGCGGAAATCCACCTTGTTCATTAAGGTAATAACTCTCAAAGAAATCTGCCGATTTATCAATTGATGCCGAAAAAGCAACTTTCATTTCAGTCAAGTTCGGAAGCTCGCCATGCATCCAGTTGCAAAAAGCATTTGCCTCAAACCATCTGATATTAGTAACGGGACCGTAAATAAAGTTTGAAGTCGCATTTTTCCAGTGTGGTTCAAGTTTAAAGTCCCATTCTTTCGGCTTCGACATCATTAAACTGCCTTGATAATTCCAACCAACCTCTTGGTTTGACATCACGTTTTTGGCAATATTCCAAAATTTTTTCAAATCGTAACCGTCTGAATTTATGAATGCCAAATATTGTTCGTTTGTAATCTCAAATTTACTGACATAAAATGATTTTGTGGCAATCGTCTCAATGATATTTTCGGAGATTAAATGATAGTTTCCCAGTGGAATTTTTGCCATTTCGTAATAAATTCTATCGTTAAAAAACAACTTTGGAAAAATTGTGTATTCTTTAAAATTTTGAATTAATTTTTCATCAGTAATTACCATTTTATAACTGTTTTTAAGTATAATATCTCCGAAATCACCGCTTATTTTTTTGGCATCGAGTTCAAAAATAATTTTCTCTTTTTTGTGAAAACAGTTAAGGCCTATTCTCATATTCTCTGTTTGGTTTTCGATTTCCCATTCTACTTCTATGCCACTTTTTTGTGAAATTTGGACATTAACCAAAATGGGAATCGCAACGATATTTACGCTGATTAATAAACTAAACATTAACAAATATTTCATATTTTCCCAAAAAATATCTTGCCGAAAATTCGTAAACATTTTTTTGCTATTTCCATGAAATTTAAGGAGAATTTTAATGATTAATAATATTTTTTTGATTGCTTTTGGTGGTGCGTTTGGGGCAATTTTTCGCTATTTAATATCACGATTTATCGATAATTTCAGCAATAATTTATTTTCATTCGGGACTTTATCTGTAAATTTTATTGGTTCTCTTTTAGTCGGTTTCTTGATTGGTTTTTTGGG
>CAZWYK010000040.1:3891-9489 GCA_964638205.1 uncultured Candidatus Cloacimonadota bacterium
GGTTTTTTGGGAGCATTCACAACTTTTTCTGCTTTCACAATGCAAAGCGTAGTTTTATGGCAAGAAAATGAATTCCGTTTATTTTTCACTAACATCTTAACCAATAATATTCTGGGAATTGCAGCGGTATTCATTGGGCTTTTTCTTTTTAAAATTTTCACAAAAAATCTTTCGTAAAGTGGAGAAATTATGTTAAATTTAAAAAAAATCAGAAAAGATTTACATCAAATTCCAGAACTTGCTTTTGAAGAATTTGAAACGCAAAAATACCTTCTCCAAATTTTGGAAACTTTTCCAAACATAATAATTCACACTTTTAATTTTACTGGAATTCTAGTGGAATATTCACCCAATTCTGAAAAACATAAACTTTTCCGTGCCGACCTGGACGGCTTGCCAATTTTGGAAAATACAGCTTGTGATTTCACCTCAAAAAATGAGGGAAAAATGCACGCTTGCGGACACGATGTGCATCTCACGATTTTGCTTGGTTTGATCGAAAAAGTAACTTCAGAAAAAGTAAAACAAAATTTACTTTTCCTTTTTCAACCAGCTGAAGAGGGGAAAGGTGGTGCGAAACGCATTATTGAAAGTGGAATTTTGAAAAACTTTAACATTTCAGAAACTTTTGCACTTCATGTAACCGATGATTTAAAAATCGGAGAAATCTCATCAAAAGCTGGCATTTTTTTTGCCAACACACAAGAAGTAGATGTAGAATTTATTGGCAAAAGCACACATGTCGCTTTCCCAGAAAATGGGAAAGATGCAATTTTGGCAGCTACTGAATTTTACCTCGAAATACAAAAAGAAAAGACTAAAAACAGTATTTGTGCTTTCGGAAAAATCAGCGGAGGAACGGCTGTAAACGCTGTCGCAGAAAACTGTAAATTGAGTGGAACTTTCCGAACTTTTTCGCAACGCCAGCATCAAATTACCAAAAATAAAATTGAGCAAATTGCTCATCAAATGGCTGAAAAACACCAATTAAAAGCTAATCTAGCGTTTTTCACATATTACAAAGAAGTAGTGAATAACAAAAAGTTGTATTGCAAATTGAAAAAAATTACGGCTAAAAATAATTATAAGTTCATTGAAGCGAAAAAAGTATTTACTGGCGAAGATTTCGGTTTTTTTACAGATAAATATGAAGGTATCTTATTTTGGTTGGGTACGCGTTCAGAAAATTGCCAAAAAGCAGAATTACACTCCACGAATTTTTTACCAGATGAAGAAGCTATTGAAGTTGGGATTAAACAATTTTTTCAATTAATCTAACTGATTTTGAATACCATATCGTTGCATCTTTTTGATAAGACCTTGGCGACTTAAACCGAGAGATTTAGCTGCTTTCGTCTGATTATATTCAACTGATTTCAAAACATCTAAAATCATTTTTTTTTCCAAATCTTCGATTGCATCTTTCAAAGAAACCGTCTCTAATATTTTAGTTGTTTCCTTATTGGCATAATGGTGTAAAACTTCCTCTGAAAGATTAGAAGATTTAATCGACGAATTTTCCTCAGATAGTGTAACTGCACGCTCAATCTCATTTTCAAGCTGTCGAATATTTCCTGGCCAATTATAGTTCTCTAAATATTTCATTGCTTCTGCGGTTATACCAGAAATATTTCGTTTCATTTTTGCATTATATTTGTCCAAAAAATGAACTGCTAAAAGAGGTATATCGGAAACTCTTTCTCGCAAAGATGGCACTTCAAACTTGATCACATTCAATCGATAATAAAGGTCAAGACGAAATTCTCCACTTTCCACTTTTTCTTTTAGTGAAACATTTGTCGCACAAACCACACGCACATCTACTTTTTTAATCTGCGTTGAACCAACTGGTTTTATCTCACCTTCTTGCAAAAAACGGAGTAATTTTGCTTGAATAGATAAACTAATGTCAGCAATTTCGTCAAGAAAGAAAGTACCACCATTTGCAATTTCAAATAATCCTTTTTTATTGTGAGTTGCACCGGTAAATGCTCCTTTTACATGACCGAAAAGCTCACTTTCCAAAAGAGTTTCTGGCAATGCACCACAATATTGTGCCACAAAATTTTTATCTTTTCTTTCACTTTTGAAATGAATTGCACGAGCCACCAATTCTTTCCCAGTACCGCTCTCACCTTCCAATAAAATTGTGGTGGACGAGTTTTTCACTTTATCAATCATATCAAAAATTTTCTGAATATTTTCGCTTTTCCCAATTATATTGGAAAAAGAGCTTGTTGATTCCAGTTCTGCCCGAATTAAATCTTGAGATTTTTGCAAATTCTCATAAAAAATATTCTCGACAATTACAATTACTTGATTACACAAAGCACTGATGAGATTTATCATTTTTTCGGTAAAATAGTGAACTCCCGTTTTGGCAAATAAACAGATGACACCTTTTTTTTCGTTGCGAACAGTAAGCGGGAATGAGATAATATTTTTAAATTCTGGTGCAAAATGTGGCTGCTTTTCATTTTGCTTTTCGTTTTTGGCAAAAGTAGCTTCCACTATATTCATCAATTTTGGAAAAGAATTATCAAAATTTGAAAAATTTTCCAAAATTAGATACTCCCATAAATTTTTAACTTTGGAATTGTGATATAAAGAAAAAATACCACCGTCAGCTTTTGCGAAATTAATCATTTTCTTGAGAGCTGTTTCCAGAAGCAAATCGAAATCTGAAATTTTATTCAAGTCGTTCGTGATATCGTAAAATTCGTTCAATAATGACTCTTGCGTTTTCGATTCTTTTAGCTCAGATGCGTATTTTTTTTCAATAACCTGAATGAGTGCTTCATTTTTTTCCAAAACATTGATGGCACCGAACTGAGAAATTATTTTTTGATTATCTAATAAAATCTCCAAAGCCTCTTCCCATTCGTCATTTTTCAAGAGTAAAGAAGCGTATTCAAAGTTAGCTAAAGTTAGTTCAAATGAATTTTTGGTTTTAGAAAATGCTTCACCCGCAATACGCAAATATTCGAGTGCTTTTTCAACATCACTATGTTCCAAAAATGATTTTAAGTAATAACATTTCCCGATTTGGAAAGTATTTTCCATCTCTTCCGAAAGTAAAAGTGCAGATTTCAAATAGTAATTTGCACTTTCAAAATTCCTGGTGTAAATGAAGTAAAGAGCCTGCTTTTGTAAGCCTTCAATTATTTTATCTTTCGCATTTAATTTTTTGAAAAAATCCAAGCTTTCCACTAAATGTGGGTATGCTTCCTCAAATTTATGAAGTTTAGTTAATGCACTGCCAATATTTCCTTTTAATTCCGCTTTCAAAATTTCATCAGACATTTCATCAATGAAATTTATTCCTTTTAGGTAAAAATCGTGAGCTAAATCATATTTTCCTCGTTTTTCGTAAATTTCGCCCAAATTGTTATATGATTTTCCTAGACCTTCATAAAAATTATGTTCTTCCGATTTTTTAATAGCATTTTTATAAAACTTTATTGCCTCTGCAAAGTTTCCAGATTTAAAATAAAGTGCCCCCAAATTATTTTGTGAAGCAATGATATTCCTGTATAACTTAAATTTAATGGCGACTCGCAACGATTCCAGAAGAGATTTTTCCGATTTTTCATATTCGCCATTGTCCATATAGGTTACTCCAATGTTAATATGAATGTTAGCAATATTAAATTTATCGCCAAGTAATTTTTGGATATTGAGGGCTTCATTTAAACTTTTTAATGATTTTTTGTAATCACCATATTCTTCTGAAAGATAGCCCAGATTACTATAACAAACAGCTACACCGTTTAGGTTAAAACGCATTTTTTCAAATTTTAGGCTTTTTTTCATTAGTGTTTCGGCAGAAGCTCCATCACCTCGAAACATTGCTAACACGCCGAGATTATTGTAAATTGCGGCTAATCCTTCCACACTCTCAATCTCTTTAAATTTTTCTTCGCTACGTTCAAATTCACCAGTTGCTTTATCCCATTTATTCATAGAATAATAGATTTTACCTCTATTTTTTATCGCTTCTGCTTCAATAAATTTACGCAATCTCTTATCTTTTATTTCAATAATATTTTGCAAAATCACTTCAATAACTTTTAATGCTTCTTCATTTTTTTCAAGATCAGTTTTTATCTCAACTTTCAACAATAATATCTGATTTTTCAAAAACATATCACTAGATGAAAATGTGTATTTTTTAATGATTTCGAGTGCAAAAATATCGGAACCAGAAAGGTGTAAATTTTTTGCTAAATAGTAAATAATTCTATCTGATGACAATGACATTCTTTGACTTATTTTTAGTGCTTCACGTAAATTTTCTATCGCTAATTCATGGTTTTGTAGATGATCATAAGCAACCCCAATAGTAAAATACCGTTCCATTTTAGAAACATTTTTTTTATCAATTTTGAGCATTTTTTGATGTACATCCAGATAGGATTCAAAATCACAAATATTCTGTAAATATTCGGTTGAATACTTTTTTGTCGGATTAAAAAATAAGTTAAAATCTGGCTGTAGCTCTGGCTTCAGTAATTTGAATGCTTTCTCTAAACTATTGGTTCGTTCTTTTGCTGACAATTTAGAAAACTGAATTTTGGCAACATTAACATCGTTGATAAAATATCGTTCTTCAAATTTTTGAACCAGTTTATTTTTCAATAAATTATCTAAATTTTGGTCCAGTATTTTGCTATCTAATAACTTAATTAAGTTTTTTTTTGTAGTCGAATTATCAAGCAAAAACATTGCAAAGAGCAACTTTTTAGAACCAATAGAAAGCTCTTCATATTTCGTCTCCATTATGCGTTTATAGGAAATTTTCTTTGCCAAAATTTGCCGTACAATTGAGCTAATTTTTTTCTTACCAACACTCGCCAAAATATTCTCAATCTGAAATAAATTTCTATTTGCAAGAGTATTTATTATCTCACTTTCGGAAACAAAATCTGAATTTCCTTCCGAAAAAAGTGCTTGCAAAATATTTTTAGTATCCTTTAATTTGGGTTTCAAAATCGAGAATTGAGTAGAAAATGCAAAAATTGGTTTTGGCGAAAATACCACAAATTGCACTTTCATATTTTGTGAAAACTGATTAAAATAATGAATGAAATCGATAGTGTAATCATCTAAATAATCAGCTCTATAAATCAAAATATCAATTGGAATTATCAGCTTATTTTCCTTGATTTTTTCCGTGATAAAATAGAAAAAGTCAAAACGATTGCCAAATTTATATTTTTGCGATTTTGTAATTAATTCAAAAAAGTTAGCATCGGGAATATCGGCAACTAATTGAATAATCTCTTTGAAATGATTTTTTGCAAAATGAGATGGAATATAGATTGTATGATGTTTATTTTGCTCTTTTAAAAATCTGGCAACATCTTTGCAAACATAATGCTTCCCGCATCCATTTTCACCAATTATTTCGATAATGTCATCATTATTGGTCTCCAATTTTCGTAAAATAGTTTTGGTTAAATTTGCATCATCGGTCGCATAATTTGATAAAATGTCGTTAATCTTTTTTTCCATTTCTACTCCTTTTCACAAAAAACAAGGTTAGAAACTTATCTACCCAATATTTGTCAACAAACTATTTTTCAACTGTAAACAAAG